>JAKAZJ010000163.1 GCA_021826565.1 Pseudomonadota bacterium
GTCGAAGCGCGGCTTTTCCTGGGTCCAGAGCGCGATGAAGGCTTCCAGATATTCGTCCGTCACCGCGCCGCGCTCGGCGAACGGCGTGGTGACCACGGCGTCGAACTCGGCCTTGAGCCAACCGGCGCCCACGCCGACGGTCAGCCGTCCGCCGGAGAGCACGTCGATCGTCGCCAGCATCTTCGCCGCCAGCACCGCCGGGCGGTGCGGCACCACCAGCACCGCCGCCACCAGGCCGATGCGGCTGGTCTTTGCCGCAATCCAGGCCAGACCGGTCAGCAACTCGTGGCGGATCACCGGATCGCCGGAGAGGAACTCGCCGCTTTCCGAATACGGGTAGCCGGGGGCGCGCAGATCGGGCAGCAGCACGTGATCGGTCAGGGTCAGGTAGTCGTACCCCAGCGCCTCCCCCTCGGCGGCGAGACGGGCCATGATCTCGGGCGCCGTGAAGCGTCCGTCATTGGGCAGATTGAAGCCGATCCGCATGGCGCCGTTTCCTTCCCGTTTCGCCACGAAGCCTGACGCCGGCGCGGCGGGCTGGCAAGCGCTAGGCTGCCCGGCGCGAGACATGCGGGCCATGCCCGGCGCCGATATGTCCCAACTCGGTCGCGGCGGCGCGGAAATAATCCAGCACGAACACGCGCACCGCGCTGGTCCGCCCGCCCAGCGCGCGCGCGGCATCGACGGTGCGGATCAGGGCATGAACATCCCGCCCCTCGCGCTGGCAGATTTCCAGCAGGGCCTCCCACAGCTCGGGTTCCAGGCGCATGGAGGTGCGGCCGGACCCGGTGATCACGTTGCGGTTGACAAGACGACTGGCGGACACGGCAACCCCCTTCAGGACTGGCGGCAGTCAACCACCGCATCGCTAATCAACCGCAAAGATCCGCGCATGATCGCGTGGTTGCGTGTGCGCCGGGCGCAACATTCACACCGCCGGAACGCGCAGCATGTCGAGCTGCCAGCGCATTTCCTCGATCGTCAGCGGGAACGCTCCGCGCGGACCGGGCGCCAGACGCTCGGTCGGCCCAAGCCGCGCCAGGTCGGCCTGCAGCCGCGCCGCCAGCGCCATCGAAAACCCGGCCTTCCAGGCCAGCGCCGACAGCGCCTTGGCGTTGCGCAGCCCCACGGCGCGGTCCACCGCCGTGATCGGCAGCGCCGCGGCCAGTGCCAGCAGCGCGCCGGCCAGCCGGAATTCGCCCTGTTGCAGAACGCCGGCCACGGTCGCCTCGGTCAGCCGGCCGGCGCGCGCGATCCGGTGCGCTTCATTCTGCGCCGCTGCCGTGGCGGCGTCGTCCTGGTTCAGGGCCAAGCCGCCCTGGCGCGCGATCCGTTCGTGCAGCCGCGCGCGCAGCTCCACTGTCACGGCCACGTCCAGATCGGCCCGGTGCACCAGCTCGTCCAGCAACTGTGTCGCGACGATCGCGGCCAGCGCGCGGGCGGCGCGCGGCGGCAGGACCCGGCGGCGGACCAGCGGTTCGTGCCAGTCGGCGTGATCGGCGGCGCGCGCGATCAGCCCGTCCAGCGCGGCCTCCCGCAACTGGGCCGAGGGATTGGCAAGCAGGACGCGGATCGCGGCGTGATCGGTGCCGGCGGCGATCGCGTCCGCCACCGGGGCGCACAGCGCCGGGCGGCGGGCGATCGCAGTTGCGGCCTCCGGGCAGGGGGGCGTTCGCAGCAGCGCCATCAGATCGGCGTCGGTCAGGATCGGCGACAGGCGCAGCACCGGCTCGCTGACCGCAATCGCGGTATCGCGCGCCAGGCGAAGGATCAGCCGGTGCGGCGCGGCGGGCATCGCCTTCACCACCTCGGCGATCGCGCCGCGCACCTCCTCGGCGGTGTCCGCCACCAGCAGGCTGAGCGTGTCGAATGTCTGCCGTTCCAGCTGGCCCTGTTCCTCCGCCGTCAGCGCCGGGACCAGAGCGGCGAGCTTGCGCGCCAGCAGGCTCCGCACCCGCGGATCCGGATCGCGCGCCAGAGCGGCATTGGCGCGCGCCGGTGCCGCCGGATTGATCGCCAGCGCGGCGCGTACCAGCACGGCCGGATCGGCCGCCAGCCGCTCCAGCTCGGCCACTGGGGTGCAGGCGGCCGAGGAGCGGCGGACCCGCTTCTGTTCGCCCTCCGGCTCGGCCAGATCGCTCACGGCGTGGCGTCCGGCGCCACGCGCCAGTGGCCGCGGCCGTCGCGCTTGACCTCGAACATCGCCAGATCGGCGCGGCGGATCACGCTTTCGATCTCCTCCCCGCCGCCCGGACGGCGGGTGGCGATACCGACCGACAGCGTAATCGCGGGCCGCGCGGTGCCCACGACCGCGGCGAAATCGCCGGGACCGGCGGCGAGCATCGTCTCCGCCCGTTCCGCCGCAGTCATGTGGTCGGCGCCGTTCAGCCATAGCGCGAATTCGTCGCCCCCCAGCCGCGCGACCAGATCGGTCGGGCGCACCGTGCGGCGCAGCAGCGCGCCGGTGCGGATCAGCACCTGGTCGCCCACCTCGTGGCCGAACCGGTCATTTGCTTGTTTGAAATGGTCCAGATCGACGAACATCAGCGTGCCGGGCTGGTGCTCGCGCTCCAGCCGGTCGATATGGCGCGGCAATTCGTCAAGGAAGGCGCGCCGGTTGAGCAGGCCGGTCAGGGCGTCGGTGCGCGCCTGACGCGCCATCTCCCGCTGGATCGCCTGATGTTCCAGAACCACGCGCACGATGCCGCCGGCGGCATCGATCAGCAGATGATCTTCCTGATCCCAGGCGCGGCCGTTCGCCTCCCGCCAGGCGGCCAGACCGGCGCGCTCGCCGAACCGGGTGCGGCAGGCCGAGACCAGCAGGGGCCGCGCGGCACAGACACTGGCGGCGGCATTTTTCTCGCTGCCCTCCCGCGCGACCAGCAGCGTGATCGGCTCCAGCATCCCGACCGCGCCATCCCCGACCTGATGCAGCAGCGTGGCCCCTTCCGCCGTATCGCCGACCACCGCGACGCCGTCCGCGCCCAGCGCATTGCGTACCGAATCGAGCACCGCGCGCATCATCCGCGGTGCCAGAACCTCCTGGCGCATCCGGGCCAGGATGTGATCGATCATCGCCCCGCGCCGCAACGCCGCCGCGGCGCCGGCGGTGGCGTTGTGCTCCGCGGTCACGTCGATCCCAAGCCCGCGCGCGCCGATGGTCCGTCCGTCCTGATCCAGCAGGGGCGCGGTGGCAAACACCACGCAGCCGGGCGTGCCGTCGGCGCGGCGCAGCCAGGCCTGGCGGCCGCGACAGGCCTGATCGGGATGGAACGGATCGAAGCCGTCCGGTTCGACCAGCAGCGAGCGTGCCTTCTGGGCCAGCAGCACCGCCGCCGGCCAGCCCAGCGCCGGGTCCGGCAGCACGAAACTGAACCGTCCGTCCTGATCCGTCTCGAACACCAGGTCCGCGGCCAGCCCCACCAGGTCACGCCAGCGCTGGCGGCTTTCCAGCAGCGCGCGCGTCAGCGCGGGGTCCAACCTGGCGGACCGGTTATCGGCCGCGCCGAGGGCGGCGAGATCATCCATGATGGCGCGCCTTCGCGGGGTGGCGCCGCCATTTCACTCGGGAATCGTGAACGAATGGTTGCCGCTGCGTGGGGTTTCAGTTGGAAAATCGGCACCCTTCCGGGACAAGCCGGGCGAAGCGGGCTATAGCCGTCTGATGCGTCCCTCCCCCGGCCTGCCCACCTATCCCGGCCTGATCATCGAACACGCCGAGCGCGTCTGGGATGGCCGCTTCCCGCTGGACCGGGTGCGGTTCCGCAACCGCCGTTTCGACGGCGCGGTCTCCGGCCCGCGCGTGTGGGAACTCTGGCGGCGCGGCACCGCCGCCGCCGTGCTGCCCTACGATCCCATTGCCGACGCCGTCCTGCTGATCGAGCAGTTCCGCCTGCCGGTCCTGGCCGCCGGGCTGGACCCGATCCTGGTCGAGCTGCCCGCCGGGCTGTGCGATCCCGGCGAAGCCGCGGAAACCACCGCGCGCCGGGAAACCACGGAGGAAACCGGCCTGACACCCGACCGCCTGACCCCGATCGCGCGCGTGATGCTGTCCCCCGGCGGCACCGACGAAAGCTGCGCGGTGTTCGCCGGCCGCGTGCGCTTGCCCGAAGCCGGACCGGACGGGGAGCTGGGGGTTTCGGGACTGCCCGCCGAGGGCGAAGACATCCGCCTCCGCCGCTGGCCCGCCGAGGCCGCGATCGCCCGCGCGCTTGCCGGCGGATTTCCCAACGCGCTGACGATGCTGGCATTGTTGTGGCTGGGCGCGCGGCGCGAGAGCCTGCGCGCGGAATGGAGTGCCGCATGACCGAACGCCTGTTCCTGGACCAGTCACGTCTGACCGAGACCACCGCCACGGTACTTGCCGCCGGACCCGCGGGAATCGAGCTGGACCGCACGATCTTCTACGCCCGCTCCGGCGGCCAGCCGGGCGATACCGGACGGCTGCGCCACGCCGGCGGCGAGCTTGCGATCACCGACACGATCAAGGGCGAGGGTACCGCGATCCTGCATATGCCCGCTGCGGACTCGCCGCTGCCCGCGATCGGCGAAACGGTGCATCTGGCGATCGACTGGGAGCGCCGCCACAAGCTCATGCGCAACCATACCGCGCTGCATCTGCTGTCCGCGCTGCTGCGCGGCGCGGCGGTGACCGGGGGCGCGGTGGGAACCGATCGCTCGCGGCTGGATTTCGACCTGCCCGACCCGCCGCCGAAGGAAACGATCGAGGCCGGAATCAACGCCCTGGTCGCCGGTGCCCATCCGGTGCGCACCGAATGGGTGGATGAGGCGGTGCTGGACGCGAATCCCGACCTGGTCCGCACCCTGTCGGTGCAGCCCCCGCGCGGATCGGGACGGGTCCGGTTGCTGCGGATCGGCGTCGGCGATCCGCCGGTCGATCTGCAACCCTGCGGCGGCACCCATGTGGCGGACACCGCCGAGATCGGGCCGGTCCGCGTGCTGAAGATCGAAAACAAGGGCCGGCAGAACCGGCGCATCACCATCGCGCTCGACGTCTGATCCGCTCCGCCTGGGAAGGGAATGCCATGACCCCGCTTGTCTCGACCGACTGGCTTGCCGGCGAACTCGGCAAGCCCGACCTGGTGGTGTTCGACGCCACCAAATACCTGCCGAACGAACCGAAGGACGGCCATACGGAATACCTGGCCGCGCATATCCCGGGCGCGCGGTTCTTCGATATCGATCAGATCGCCGATCCGGACACGGACCTGCCGCACATGGTCCCGTCCGCGGGGCGGTTTGCGAAGCTGATCGGCGCGCTGGGCGTGTCCAATACCGCGCGCGTGGTGTTCTACGACCAGAAGGGCCTGGCATCGGCGGCGCGCGGCTGGTGGCTGATGGGCCTGTTCGGGCACGACGCCGCTTCGGTGCTGGATGGCGGGCTGCCGAAATGGCGCGCCGAGGGGCGCGCGTGCGCCGCCGGCGCCGAACCGCCGCCGCCCGCCGCCAGCTTCCGCCCGCATTTCCGCCCGACGCGGCTGCGCGGGATCGGCGACATGCTGCACAATATCGAAACGCACTCCGAACTGGTCCTGGACGCGCGCGCCGCCGGCCGTTTTGCCGGCACCGC
>JAKAZJ010000164.1 GCA_021826565.1 Pseudomonadota bacterium
CGTGCCGGGCTCCCGCAAGAAAGGAAGCATCATGCACAACGCCGCCGTATCGTTCGTCACCCGCGACGAGATTTATCTGACCCATGGCGCGCGGGCCCTGACGGTGCGCCTGTTCCTCCCCGACACACCCGGGCCGCATCCGGCGGTGCTGGCGCTGCATGGCGGGGCCTGGTGCACCGGCACGCCGGACGACTGTCACGGTTTCGCGCACGCCTTCGCCAGCGCCGGGATCGTGGTCGCGGCGCTGGCGTTCCGCCATGCGGCGGACGGTTACCCAACCGCGCTTGCCGATATCAATTACGGCGTGCGCTGGCTGAAGGCCCATGCGGCGGCGCTGGGCATCGGCGCGGTCGGGATCGCGGGGCAATCCAGCGGCGGGCATCTCGCCATGCTGGCGGCGATGCGGCCGGAAGACCCGCGCTACGCCGCGCTTCCGTCCCCGTCCGCCTGGCCGGCGGCGGATGCGCGGGTGGCCGCGGTGGCGATGCTGTGGCCGGTGATCAACCCGTTGTCGCGCTACCGCCACGCGCGGCGCGCGCGCGCCGCCGGCGCCGCCTGGGTGGGCGACATCCCGGAGCGGCAGGATCTGTTCTGGCAGACCGAAGCGGCGATGGCGGAGGGCAACCCGCTGCTGGCGCTGGAACGCGGCGAGAAGCTGGCGCTGCCCCCGGCGCTATGGCTGCAAGGCCGTCCCGACCCGGCGCATGACTACCGCGACCCCGAGGCGGATTTCGATGGGCCGGAGCCGGATCGCTTCGCCGCGCGCTACCGCGCCGCGGGCGGAGCGCTGACGCTGCTGACCACCGGGCCGGCGGAGCGCACCGACGCGGCCACGCTGGCCCAGGTCGCGGCGTTCCTGCGCGCGCGGCTGGGGTAGGGGCAGCGCCAGATTTTCTGCCCCGTCACGCGGGATTTACACGCATAGGTTGTAGTGAATTTCACCTGGTGAAATTCGCTTTTCGGCTCGGCCGCGGTGCATAACTTCATCCCCTGCCTGTTGATAAGTTGCATGAGCAAGCGGCGTTAACCGATTCCCTGGACTCGCTTATTCCATCTGCGTCCTTGCCGGTTTTGCACGCTCCCGGAGCAGCATCCGCCGGCGCCGTGCCGGCACCCGGCCACGGGGAAATCCGCCGCTATGCGGGAATCTTGCGCCGGCGCGACGCAATCTCGTTGAGTGGGGCGCATCCCCTGGTATGGAATACACCCATAGGTTGTAGCCCCGGCAAAAGGGGCAGGGAGAATTCCGCCGTGGCCAAGGGAAAACAGCTCGACAAACTCGTCCGCGACCGCCTGCGGGAGTGGCCGCAATGCCCGCCCGGGTTGCAACGGCGCCTGCGCGATGGGGGCGCCTGGCTACGCGGCCGACCTGCTGAGGCGCTGGGTGCCTGCCACCCGTTCCTCAAGCTGCCGGGCAGCGCGCGGCTGCGCACCCTGCCCGACGGGCTGTGGCTGAATTTCGCCGGTACCCCTGTGGATGCCTATGTGGATATCTTCGCCATCGAGGCCTGCGGGTCGCTGCAGAACCTGCTGGACAAGCGCTCGCGCTTCGCCCCCAGCACCCACTCGCTGCTGGCGGTCTGCCCGGTGCCCTGGTTGCTGGCCGCGGTGGCGGAACAGGACCCCACGCCGCGCTGGCAGGCCACCGGCGTGATCCGCCACGAACCGGTGCTGCCGCTGACCCTGCCGGTGCGCGACCTGCGCGTGCTGTACGCGCTGAAACAGCCGCATTACGAGGGCTTCGCCCGCCATCAGCTGCCGCACGCCCATGAGTTCTTCATGCCGATGGACCGGCTGACGGCGCGCGACGCGGCGGCGGACCCGGAGGTGCGGGCGATGTTGGCGCATGCCACGGCGGCGGCGAATTTCCTGGCGCCGATGGAAGCGGGGTAGCGAGTGCGGGCGCTCGACCCGCGAGCGGCCGGGATCAGCCCGGATCAAAATGTGACGTTGGTTCCGGCGCCGGGGGACGCGGGGCGGGTTCCACGCCCCCGAACGAGGCAAGGCGGCGCCGGCTTTCCGTAAGCAAATCAGGGGCCGGGAGCGGCGCGTCCGCGAGAGCGGCGGCCAGAATCGCGCGCAGCTCGGCTTCCATTGAGCGGCCATGCGCCGCCGCGCGACGTTTCAGGCGGTCCTTGGTGGCCGGTGGTACATTGTGGATGGTCAGAGTTGGACATCGGGGGCCTCGGGCGCGCTGTAGCGGCACTATAGGCTCGGCGCCCGGCCGGCGTCAGGCGGTGATGCCAAGAAGGGTGGCCGCCGCGCGGGTGGCCTCGGGCCGTCCTGGACTCTGGGCCGGGTCGGGGGGCGCCCTCTTCAGTTCTTTGACGCGGAGAAGACAAGGCGAGGCTCGCTGAGGTCACGTAGCAGTGCCGTGATCGGGACGATGGTCGTCCGGAGCTATCGAGGTTTCTCCGGTTGGGGGTTGTCGCGGGCCGCCCGGGGGGCGCGAGTCGGGATCAGCGGGGCGAGAAGCCCGGATGCCTGGCACTTCGCTTCCGGGCCGGAGCGGGATCCAACGGAGCGACCAGGGCCTGGTAGCGGCCAAAAAGGAACGCCAGGCGCTGTGCCTCGGTCGCGAATCCGCTACGGGGGCCGTAGGCGGCATCGACGACACGATCCAACGCCCTGTGCGCGGTCGCCAGGTCGGCCGGCATGGTCACACGATCGTACAGATCGGCCAGCGTCGCGTCGGGATGGGCGGCGCGCGCATCCAGAACCTTCTGCGCGGCGGTCTCGATCTGGCGCCGCTGCGCCGCGGTGGGTTCGGGCCAGGGGAAATTATTGTAGACGATGCCGGACGAGTAGCGGAATCGGCTTTCCAGGCGTCCGCATACGGCGCGCACCCAGGCCATGTGCATATGGCTGGTCAGAATGCCGAAATCGTAGAGCGACGCATCCCGGATGATCTTGATGAGATTGCTCGCCAGAATCTCCGGTCTGACGAAACCGATCGGAATGTAGTCTCGTGCCTCCGATGAAACCTCAGGGACGGCAAGAAAGGGACCTGCCGGCACGTTCTCGACATGCAGCCGGGTCGGCGTCGCGGCCAGCGCCGCGGTCGCCGCGTCCCGCGCCTTGCGGCCATTCTTGCCCGGCTCCTCGCCACGCCGGAACCGCTGCACCGCTTCCACCCGATCACGCGTCAAAGGCAGTCGGCGGATTTCCTCCGGCTCCGCGTCCCGAAGCCAAAGGAACCAACGCTCGACATCGTAAAGAAATTCGTCCGAACCGATCCATCTCCTGAAATACCGGGTGGCGGCGGGTTCCCGCGCCAGGAACGCGGCCTTTTCCTCTGGCGTGAACAAATACCAACCGCCGTCGATTGGCTTGTTGCCAATGCCGATCTCGGGGGAGGTGCAGATGGCCAGGCGGCGGTTCCGCAGCGCCACCATGGGACCATCGGTCAAATAGGGATTGATCCGGGCCGCTCGGATCGCGTGCGGCTCACCGTCCGCTCGCACATATTCAAACAGCGTCTTATTCGCTCTCTCATGCAAGGAGATGCCAATAATCACGCAATGAACGGCCGCTTTCCCGCGGGCCTCGCTGGTCCAGCGGAAGGTGCGATGGGCGAAGTTCACAACCACCCCACGCGGCCACAGCTCGGACCACAAGATGGCCGGCTGCTCGCCTTGCGTGATCGAGTTGGTCGAAACGAAGCAGCATTCGGCGCGCTTACCCGCTGCCATCCAGTCCGCGGCCTTGCGGTACCAACACGCGACATAGTCCAGCAGGCCCGCATTCCTTGCCCCGTCAAAGACATATGCAACGTCGCTCCGCTGTTCGCGGTTCATGTATTTTGCACCGACAAACGGCGGATTCCCCACGCAATAGACATCCGGGCCCGGTGCCACCAGGGCGGCCCAGTCCTGGCGCAGCGCATTACCCACCAGGATGGTCGGCGCGGTGACCAGGGGCAGTCGCGTCCGCAACAGGCCGAACTCGTGCGACAATTCCATGTTCATCTGGTGATCTGTCAACCACAAAGCCACCTGTGCGATCTGCGCCGGCCAGTCATCGACTTCGATCCCGAACAACTGGTCCACGTTGACCTGCGACAACACGATGCCCGCCAGTTGCCCGGCATCGTCGCCACCGTAGCGCAAACGCAGCGCCGCCAGCTCAAGGCGGCGCAGTTCGCGATACGCCACGACCAGGAAGTTGCCGCAACCGCAGGCGGGATCGAAAACCCGTATCCGCCGCAGCCGGCGCATGAACGTATCGAGCCGCCGCTCGTCCCGCCCCGCCCCCGCCAGCTCCGCACGCAATTCATCCAGGACCAGCGGGTCCAGGCATTTCAGGATGTTTGCCTCGGTCGTGTAGTGCTCGCCGCCGCTGCGTCGTTCCGCCCGCTCCTTGATACTCTGAAACAGACTTCCGAAGATCGCCGGCGACACCAGAGACCAGTCCACGTTGCAGCATTCCAGCAAGGCATCCCGCATCGGCGCGCTGGTGTCCGGCTGCTCCACCGGATCGTCGAATAATCTGCCGTTGACGTACGGGAAGACCGTCAGGCTCTCGTCCAGACTGCGTTGCCGCGCGGCTTCCGGGGTCGCCAGAACGCGATGCAGCCGGGTGATCCAGGCGCCGAGGTCGCCACCATCCTCGGCGGCCCGCTTCTCGATCAGGTCGCGGAAGATACCGGTCTGAAAAATCCCCGCACGATCGGCAAACAGACAGAACAGCGTGCGGACCATCCAGACATCAAGGCTCCGCCCGGTGAAGCCGTCGTCCTCCAGCAGATCATGCAGTTTGCCGAGTGCTTCAGAGGCTTCACGGTCCACCGGCTTCAAGGTACCGTAACGGCGCGTGGTATAGCCACTGACGAAGCCGAACAGATCGAGCCGATCGGGAAGGTCGGCCAGCACGAACTCGCTGGGTTCGCTCGCCGCCTCCAGGTCATACAGACGCAGCCGGGCGAAATCGGATACAATCACGAAGCGCGGCAGCTCGCTGTCTTTCAGGCCCGGGAAATAGTCACGCGCCTGGCCGGCGGCGCGGTCGAGATTCTCCCCCCGCGATTTGTGTTCAACGAGGACGACCCCTTTCCACAGATAGTCGATGCGTCCACGTCCCGCGGCAGTGGACAGGTTCCTGACCGGGTTCTCGAAGCTCCCTACGCGACGGGCATTGATACCGAATACGTGGAAGAAATCCCGCCAGAAAATCTGCGCGTCGGACCGTTCGCTGGAGGCATCGCGGAACTCTTGTGCGAAGGCGAGTGCCCGCGCACGGATTTCGTTCAGGGACAGCGGCATGATCTGAACGTTGCGCCGGGATTCCGGCGACGTCCAGAGCACGCCACACGCACGACGCCGCGCCTCACCCCCGCACGTCCACCAGCACCACCTCCGCCGTCCCCTCGGCCCGCAGGACAAGCTCGGTCTCGCCCGAGATCGCCACTCCGTCCCGCGGCCCGGCCAGCACGCCGTTTACCGATACGCGTCCGCCCGTTGCCACCAGATAGGCCGCGCGCCCGGGCGCCAAGGTCAGCCGCGTCTCGGTCCCGTCGGCCAGCGTGCCCGCCAGCACCGCCGCGTCTGCAACACCTGGCTGAACGCGC
>JAKAZJ010000165.1 GCA_021826565.1 Pseudomonadota bacterium
ACCGCGCTCGTCGCCGGCCGTACCGGGGAAGCGCAACAGGCGCTGGAAATGGCGGAGACACGGGCGCTCGACCGCTCGGTCGCGCAAGGACAAGTCAACACGCCGAGCCACAGCCGCCTCGTTGCCCGGATCAACACGGCGCTGCATACGCTCGGGGCCGGTAACCGCACGCGGGCTCTGCACGAGATCGACGCGGCCATCGCCACCAAATCGGCGGGTTAGGCCCCGGCACTATCGGCGGCGCGGTGGCGGTGGCGGCGGAATTTGCGGACCAGGGGCGGTCTCTTGCGGCGCCCGCCCTGGTCCCCGGGCGGATCGGTGCTAGCCTGCGGCGA
The DNA here is from genome assembly GCA_021826565.1 of Pseudomonadota bacterium. The sequence continues at coordinate 336 of JAKAZJ010000165.1, forward strand.
AACGCGCACAGGATCGCCCCATGCAAGACCGCCCGCATGTTCTGCTCTGGACCGACGCCGCCGGCCCCTATGTCGCCGCGGCGGAAGCCGCGGGGCTAACCGACAAGATCCGGCTTGAAACCCTGCCCCGCGCGCAGCCGCTGTCGGCGGAACACTGCGCGCGGACGGAAGCGCTGCTGGCCTGGGGCGTGCCGCCCGGCCTGTTGCCGCGGATGTCGCAGCTGCGCTGGGCGCAGGCGCTGACCGCGGGCGTGGAAGGGTGGCTTGCATTGCCCGACCTGCCGCCTGGCCTCACGCTGACCTGCGCCCGTGGCACGCATCACGAATCGATGCCGGAAAATATCCTGGGCGCGCTGTTCTACCTGACCAAACCATACGCCGCGGTCGCCGAGGACCAGAAGCGCAGCCATTGGGCGCGGCGCATCGCCACGCCGCTGCATGGTCAGACGCTGGGCATCCTGGGCCTCGGCACGGTCGGTCAGGCGGTGGCGAAGCTCGCGACCGCGTTGGGGATGCGGGTGATCGGCACATCGCGGCGGGCCACGCCGCTCCCGGGGATCGCCGAGGTGCTGCCGGCCGAGCGTACGGATGACGTGCTGGCCGCGGCGGATTTCGTCTTGTTGCTGCTGCCGGCCACGCCGGCGACCGAGAGTTTCATCGATGCCGCCCGGCTGGCGGCGATGAAGCCCACCGCCTGGCTGCTAAATTTCGGCCGCGGGGCGCTGATCCGCGATGCCGATCTGGTCGCGGCCGTCACCGAAAAGCGCATCGCCGGTGCGGTCCTCGACGTATTCCGGCAGGAACCGCTGCCGGTCGCGCATCCGTTCTGGACCACGCCGGGGATCATGGTGCTGCCGCATATCGGCGGGCCGCATCCGCGGCGCGATGCCATCGTGGCGCAGCTGTTCGCGGATAATCTGGGGCGGTTCGTCGCCGGGAAGCCGTTGCGAGAGGTGGTGGATCGGGCCGCGGGGTACTGATACCGGCCGCCTTTGATGTTGACCCGTGAAAGACCGGTCAACGGCAACTGGTATCGAGTCATATTTCGTCCGCCGCCGCCGGCCAACCCGGTGCGCACGACCAACCGGTGCAAGAGCCGGTTGGTATAAGGCGCATCATATCGGCAGGCGGATACGCGCGCGCAGCCCGCCCAGCTTGCTGTCTTCCAGCACGATGTCCCCGCCATGGGCGCGCACGATATCGCGCGCGATGGTCAGGCCCAGGCCGGTACCGCCATCGTTGCCGGATTCGAACGGCCGGAACACGCTTTCACGCTTGTCGGGAGGAATCCCCGGGCCGTCGTCATCCACCGTCACCTGCACGCCGCGCGCGCCCAGCGGGGCTGCGGCCAACACCACGTGCCCGCCATGACGGGCGGCGTTCTCGACCAGGTTGGTGAGCGCCCTGCGCATCGCATCCGCGCGCAGGCGTAACGGCAACGAGTCCGGCACCTCAAGATCGATCCGCGTCCCGGCATGGCGGGAATGCGCGGCCACGCCGGCCAGCATCGCCGACAGATCGGTCGGTTCGGCCTGTTCCGCGCCCTCGCCGCGGGCGAACGCCAGATAGGCTTCGATCATCCGCTCCATCTCGGCGATATCGGCATTCAGCCCGGCGATGTCGGTGGCCTGTTCGGGCGCGGCCGACAGCATTGCCAGCGCCAGGCGCATCCGCGTCAGCGGCGTGCGCAAATCATGCGAGACGCCGGCCAGCATTTCGGTGCGCTGGGTCAGGAAGCGGCGGATGCGCTCGGCCATGCGGTTGAACGCGGTGGAGGCACGGCGGACTTCCACCGCCCCCTCGGGATGGATCGAGCCGGGATCGCGGCCCATGCCGAACGCTTCGACCGCGTCGGCGAGACGGCGGATTCCGCGCACCTGGTTGCGCATGAACAATGCCGCGATCGCGAATACCAGCGCCGAGGTCCCCACCATCCAGGCCACGAACAGCCAGATGGTCCCCAGGTCCACGCGCTTGCGCGGGGCCAGGATGTCGATCACCCCGTCCGCCGCCTGCACCCGGATCAGGACCGAGCCGTGCTGGTAGGTCCAGTCCATGTCGAAGCGACGGCGCAGATTATCCCGTAGCGCCGCGTCCAGCAGATCGTCCATCGGTCCGACCACGTTCACCCGCGACCCGGTGTGGCTTAGCCGCGCGCCCGGTTCCAGCTTCATCTGGAAGCCGAAATCACCCTCCGCCAACGGGATGATCCAGGACCGGTTCGCAGCACCCGGGTAGCGATGCATCAGCGCCAGGGAGAAGTCGATCTCGCCGACCAGGCTGTCCGACAGCCGTCGGTAGACCAGGTTCAGATGGCTGCCGTAATAGATTTGCAGCGCCACCGCCTGCAGCAGGATCAGCGGCACCAGGATCATCAGCAACGAGCGGCCCAGCAGCGAGCGCGGTAGCGCCTTCTTGGTCACGCGCTGGAGCGGCAGACGGACTCGCATCAGGCCCCCGGCTTCAGCACGTAGCCGCGCCCGCGCACGGTGTGCAGGAAGCGCGGCTCGCGCGGGTCGGGTTCGATCTTGCGGCGCAGGCGCGTGACCTGCACGTCGATCGCGCGCTCCCCGGCCTCGTCCATCTCCAGCGCCGCCGCGATCGCCTCGCGCGACAGCACTTCGTGGGGCTGGCGCGCCAGCGCGGCCAGCAGCGCCGCCTCCCCGCCGGTCAGGCGCACCGGACCGTCCGGGCCGCGCAGTTCGCCGCGCGCCGGGTCCAGCAGCAACGCGCCGAGGCGGACCGGAGCGGCGGCGGTTTCGGGGGTAGCGGCGCGGCGACGCAGCAGGGCGCGGATGCGCAGCACCAGTTCGCGCGGCTCGAACGGCTTCGGCAGGTAGTCGTCGGCGCCGGCCTCGAAGCCGGCGATGCGGTCTTCGGGCGCGCCGCGCGCGGTCAGCAGCAACACCGGGGCGGCAAAGTCCCGCTCGGCCCGCAGCGCGGTCAGCAGTTCCAGCCCGGTTTCGCCCGGCATCATCACGTCCAGCACGATCGCGTCGAACGCGACGGAACGCAGGACCGCGCGCGCCTCGGCGGCCGCGGCGGCGATCGAGACCCGGAAGCCCTGCTCAGCCAAATAGCGCGACAACAAACCGCGCAGGCGGGCGTCGTCATCGACCACCAGGACATGAACCTCCGGCGGGGGCACGTCCTCGGTCATGATCAGCCGGGGCGCGGCGGCGGGTGGCGATCCAGATAGCCCCGCGCCGTCTCGTCCATGATTTCGCGCATCACGCGGCGGAATCCGTCCACCGCGCCGCCGCCGGCCTGACGATAGGCACCCGCGAGGCGGTCGCGCTGACGCTCGAACAAGCGGCGTTCCAGCGCCATGCCGGGGGGCGTCAGCGCGAGCAGGCGCTGGCGCCGGTCGGTGCGGCCCTGGGTCTGCGAGACATAGCCGCGCGCCACCAGTTCCGACAGCACCCGCGCCAGGCTTTGCTTGGTGATACGCAACAGCGCCAGCAGGTCGGAGACGGTGATGCCCGGGTTGCGACCGATGAAATGCAGCGCGCGATGATGCGCGCGGCCAAGGTCTAGCTCGTCCAGGATCACGTCAGCGGCGTTGGTGAAATCGCGATAGGCGAAGAACATCAGGTCCTGGGCCAGGCGGATCTCTTCCTCGCGCAGGAACAACAGCCCGGCGCCGGCCTGGGTGGGGTCGGCGGGGCGCGGGGACGCGGTCATCGCGTCGTCGCCGTGGCGGGGCGGCGGCGTTGGGCCGACCGGTCGCTGACTGCCTGGTGCATCCACGTCTCCCCGCGCGCCTCGGTTTCGGATAGCAGACCGGGGGCGTGGCCGGAACCCGGCCCGGGAGATGGGGCCGGAACCCGGCCCGGGAGATAGGGCCGGAACCCGGCCCGGGGACGATGGCCGGAACCCGGCTGGGGAGAGCAGGCGATGGAGACCACGGATGTCCTGATCGTGGGCGGCGGGCCGGTCGGGCTGACGCTTGCCCTGGACCTGGGCCAGCGCGGGGTGCGCTGTGTGCTGATCGATCAGCGCGACGCGCCCGGGCGGCTGCCGAAGATGGAACGCTGCAACGCGCGCACGATGGAAATCTATCGCCGTCTGGGACTGGCCGAGCGGATTCGCGCCGCCGGGCTGGACGCGTCGATTCCCATGGATGTGTTCATTCTGACCCGGCTGACCCGCCCGCCGCTGGTGACGCATCGGTATCCGTCGGTGGCGGCGTGGCGGGACCGGATCGCCGCCGCGAGCGACGGATCGGAGCCGTTGGAGCCTTATCAGCTGATCTCGCAATACACGCTGGAGCCGCTGCTGAAGGCGCAAGCGGAGCAACTGCCTTCGGTCTCGGTGCGGTTCGGCTGCGCTTATCTGTCGCATGCGCAGGATGATTCCGGCGTGCAGGCGGTGCTGCGCGACGCGAAGGGGGTGCGGACGATCCGGGCGGCCTGGATGGTGGGGTGCGACGGCGGCGCCAGCCTGGTGCGCGAACGCCTGGGCATCCGTCTGGAGGGCGAAACCGCGCTGACCCTGCGCCAGGCGCTGTTTCATTGCGACGATCTGTTCGCGCGCATCCCCGCCGGCCCCGGCCGGCACTACCACATCGCCGATGCCGAAGGCGGGTTCATCGTCGTCCAGGACGATACCAGGCATTTCAGCTATCATTGCGTCACCGACGACGCAGCCGCGGTGCCACGCCTGTGGGAACGCGCGGTCGATCTGCCGATGCGCTACGAGACGAAATATCTGGGTAGCTGGACGCAGCGCCTGATGGTGGCCGAGCGGTTCCGCGACGACCACGTGCTGCTGGCGGGCGACGCAGCGCATCTGGTGATTCCGACCGGCGGCCTGGGGATGAACACCGGCGTGGGCGATGCGATCGATCTGGGGTGGAAACTGGCGGGCACGCTGGCCGGTTGGGGCGGGCCGGGGCTGCTGGACAGCTACCAGGCCGAGCGCCGGCCGGTCGCGGCGCGCGCGGTGCGAGCCTCCACCGCGGCCACGCGCGGGCGGCGGCGCTGGCGCGCGCTGATCACGCCCGACATGATGGAGGGCGGCGCGCAGGAGCGCGCGATGGCGGCGCTGGCCGAGATAGAGCAGCGGAAAAGCAACGATCTGCTGGGGATCGAGCTTGGGTATCGCTACGTCGGCTCCCCGATCATCGCCGCCGCGGGCGACGACGCGCCGGATGCGGACCGCTGGGACTATGTCCCGGATGCGCGGCCGGGCGCACGGCTGCCGCATCTGTGGCGCG
>JAKAZJ010000166.1 GCA_021826565.1 Pseudomonadota bacterium
GCGGTGCCGAACCGCACCCCGTCCGCGCCGCGCAAGGCCACCAGCGACCCGGGTTCCAGCGCCTGCGGCACGATCTCGTTGCTATAGGCCCAGGGCGCACCGGTGCGCAGGCGACGCCCCAGGTCCGGACGTAAGGTCAGGACCGGGCGGGCGTTCACGCGCGCTCGAAGATCGCCGCGATCCCCTGGCCGCCGCCGATGCACATCGTCACCAGCGCATAGCGCCCGCCGATCCGGCGCAGTTCGTACAGCGCCTTTACCGTCAGCATCGCGCCGGTGGCGCCCACCGGATGACCCAGCGAAATCCCCGACCCGTTCGGGTTGGTCTTGTCGGGATCGAAGCCCAGATCCTTCGCCACGGCGCAGGCCTGCGCCGCGAACGCCTCATTCGATTCGATCACGTCGATATCGTCCAGCCGCAACCCCGCGCGCGCCAGCGCCTTGCGCGTGGCCGGCACCGGGCCGATGCCCATGATCTTGGGGTCCACCCCGGCATGGGCGTAGGCGACCAGCCGCCCGAGCGGCTTGGCGCCGCGCTTTTCGGCCGTGGCGGCGTCCATCAGCACCACCGCGGCGGCGCCGTCATTGATGCCGGACGCATTGCCCGCCGTGACGGTTCCGTCCTTGCGGAACACGGCGCGCAGCTTCGCCATGTCTGCCAACGTGGCGTCCGGGCGGACATGTTCGTCGGTGTCGAACACCGTTTCGCCCTTGCGGGTCTTCAGCGTCACCGGAAGGATCTGTTCCTTGAACCGCCCTTCCGCGATCGCGCGGCCGGCGCGGCGATGCGATTCCACCGCCAGCGCATCCTGCTGGGCGCGGGTGATCTGGTGCGATTCAGCAAGATTCTCGGCGGTTTCGCCCATATGGATGTTGTTGAACGGGTCGTGCAGCGCTGCCAGCATCATGTCGATCATCGCGGCATCGCCCATGCGCGCGCCCCAGCGCACACCCTGCGCCAGATAGGCGGCGCGGCTCATGGACTCCGCCCCCGCCCCCACCGCGATGTCGGCGTCACCGAGCGTGATCGCCTGCGCGGCCGAAATGATCGCCTGCAACCCCGACCCGCATAGCCGGTTCAAGGTCAGCGCCGGGGCGGATTGCGCGACGCCCGCTTCCAGCGCGGCGACGCGGGCCAGATACATGTCCTTGGCCTCGGTGTGGATCACGCTGCCGAACACCACGTGCTCGACCTCCGCGCCGGCCACGCCGGCACGTGCCATCGCCTCCCGCACCACCTGCGCGCCCAGCGCGGTGGGCGCCACGTCCTTCAGCGCGCCGCCGAAATCGCCGATCGGGGTGCGGACGCCGGAAACCACCATCACGTCGCGGGACATGGCCGATCCTCCTGGTTTGACCACCGACCTGTCGCATGGCCGGCACCCCCGGGCAAGCGGCCGCGTCTCGGCTTGCAATCCCGGTCAGGGTCATCAGCGTCTCCAGCTCCCCCGCGCGGCGCTACGGCATTCCCACATTTATCTGGCCCGGGCGTGCCGATTCATAATTTTCCGTGTCCGGCACAATCGGGGAGGCATGGCATGGGACGGCTTACAGCTGCATGTGGCGGCAAGCGGCAGACGCGGCGACGGAGCGGCTGAGCGAGAGGATCGTGGCGTCCGGCTGTTTGGTGGTGCGCGCGATGGGCGGCAAGCTGTTCGCACGACCGCAGAACTGGCCGGTAGTGGCACGCGAGCCGCCGCGCCGGCTCGGCAACAAGGCCCGCTCCGCGACCCTGGGCGCCGGCACCATACGGGTGTGCCGGCCGCTGCACGGTCGGCGCGGCGAACGCCCCGCCGAATTGACCCTGAATATGGTGGAGGCGGTCGAGATCGCGCCACCCGAGGGACAACCGCCGGTGCACTGGCCGTTGTTCGATCTGGCGGCGCCGGCGGTCGATGGCGCGGTCAAAATCATCCAACTGGTGGACGCGCGCGACGGCAGCCTCCGACCGGCCGGCGACCTCGCCAGCGAAACCGAGACCGCCGCGGCGACCGTGTTGCTGCCGACACTCGAGCGCAAAACCGCCCGGCAACAAAACCCGCACCCGCCCGCAAGCCTGGCTTGGTTGAGCTGACCCGGTCGAGCTGAATCCTCGCGCGGTTGGGCGGATGGAAGTGCCTCAGCGCCATCGCCGAGGGATTCTCCCTCGTCAACCGGTCCCGATAAATGTGCGAATCCCGTAGCGCGACCCGAGAGAGGTGGAGACGGTCATGCACCGGATGACCCTGGGAAGAAGCCGCCTCAAGCGGCTTCCTCTATTCCGCCGGCGCGGCCAGGTTGGCCCGACTGGGCACGCCGAGCGCGGCCAGCGCGGTGGCGACGATATCCTTCGCCGTCAGTCCCGCTGCGGCCAGTTGTTTGGCCTGACTGTCGTGGTCGATGAACCGATCGGGCAGGGTCATGGGCCGCAGTTTCAGCCCGTGATCCAGCAGCCCTTTCCAGGCCAGGTGGTGCATCACGGCGGCGGCGAATCCGCCGATCGCCGCTTCCTCGATCGTGATCACCACCTCGTGGTGCCGGGCGATGCGTTCGATCAGCGCGGTATCCAGCGGCTTGGCGAAGCGCGCGTCCACCACGGTGGTGGGCAGGCCGCGGGCTGCGAGTTCGTCGGCCGCCCGCAATGCGTCGGCCAGCCTTGTTCCGAGCGAGATCAGCGCGATGCTGTTGCCCTCCCGCAGCAGCCGCCCGGTGCCGAGGGTCCAGGGGATGCCGCGCTCGGGCAGCGCCACGCCGATGCCCTCGCCGCGCGGGTAGCGGAACGCGCTGGGCCGATCGTCGATGCTCGCGGCGGTGGCGACGGCGTGGACCAACTCGGCCTCATCCGACGGGGCCATCACCACCATGCCCGGCAGGCAGCCGAGATAGGACAAATCGAAACTACCAGCGTGGGTCGCCCCGTCATTGCCCACCAGCCCGGCGCGGTCGAGCGCGAAGCGGACCGGCAGCGACTGGATCGCCACGTCGTGCACCACCTGGTCATAGCCGCGCTGCAGGAAGGTGGAATAGATCGCGCAGAATGGCTTCATCCCCTCGGTCGCCAGCCCGGCGGCGAAGGTCACCGCATGCTGTTCGGCGATGCCGACATCGAAGCAGCGATCGGGGAAGCGCTTGGCGAAGCGATCGAGGCCGGTGCCGGACGGCATGGCGGCGTTGATCGCGACGATGTTCGGGTCGCGCTCGGCCTCAGCGATCAGCGCGTCGGCGAACACCTTGGTATAGCTCGGTGGACCGGGCGGGGCTTTTGCCTGCTCACCGGTGATGACGTTGAATTTCGAGACGCCGTGGTATTTGTCGGCGGATTGCTCGGCCGGCGCGTAGCCCTTGCCCTTCTGTGTGATGACATGGACCAGGATCGGCCCCTGCTCGTCGGCCTCGCGTACATTGCGCAGCACCGGCAGCAGGTGGTCCAGGTTGTGCCCGTCGATCGGGCCGACATAGTAGAAGCCCAGTTCCTCGAACAAGGTGCCGCCGGTCAGGATGCCGCGGGCGTATTCCTCGGCGCGGCGCGCGGTGCGCTCGATCCCGCGCGGGAAGCGCTTGACCATCTTGATGCCGAGTTCGCGCAAGCCCAGGAAACTGCGGGAAGACATCAGCCGCGACAGATAGGCGCTCATCGCGCCCACCGGCGGCGCGATCGACATGTCGTTGTCGTTCAGCACCACGATCAGGCGAGAGTGCCGCGCGCCGGCGTTGTTCATCGCCTCATACGCCATGCCGGCGCTCATCGCCCCGTCGCCGATCACGGCGATGACGTTGCGGTCGTCTTTTTCCCCCCGCGCGGTCTTCAGATCGCGCGCCACCGCCATGCCGAGCCCGGCCGAGATCGAGGTGGACGAATGGGCCGCCCCGAACGGATCGAATTCGCTCTCGGACCGCCGGGTGAAGCCCGATAGTCCGCCTCCCTGGCGGAGCGTGCGGATACGGTCGCGCCGGCCGGTCAGAATCTTGTGCGGGTAGGCCTGGTGGCCCACGTCCCACAGCAGCCGGTCGCGCGGTGTCTCGAAGGTCGCGTGCAGCGCGACGGTCAGTTCCACCACGCCGAGCGCGGATCCCAGATGCCCGCCGGTGACCGAGACGGCATCGATCGTCTCGGCGCGCAACTCGTCCGCCAGCTGGCGCAGCTGGTCGGGGGCGAAGTTCCGCATATCAGCGGGGATGCTGATCCGGTCCAGCAGCGGGGTTTTCGGCGGGGACATGGCGTTCGTCCTTCAGCTTCGGCGCGTCACGACGTAGTCGGTCAGTGCGCGCAGATGGTCGGCTCGGGGCCCGAATCCGGCCAGATGTTCGGTGGCCTGGCGGGCCAGCATGGCGGCATGGGCACGGGCGCGGTCAATCCCCAGCACGGCGACCATGGTGGCCTTGCCCGCGGCTTCGTCCTTCCCGGCGGTCTTGCCGGTCTCCTCGGTGGTGCCGAGCGTGTCCAGCAGGTCGTCGGCGATCTGGAAGGCGGCCCCGAGATCGCGGCCATAGGCGGCCAGCAGATGGCGCTGCGCGGTCTGGGCGCGGCCGAGGATCGCCCCGGATTCGGCGCTGAACTGGATCAGCCGGCCGGTTTTCAGGGCCTGGAGGCGGTTGACCTCGCTTGGTTCCAGGGCGCGCCCTTCCGAGACCATGTCGATCACCTGGCCCGCCACCATCCCGTGCGCGCCGGTGGCGGCGGCAAGCCCCGCGACCAGCTCGCACCGGGCCAGGGGGTCGGAATGGGTATCGGCCTCGGCCAGCACTTCGAAGGCGCGGGTTTGCAGTGCGTCGCCGGCGAGGATCGCGATCGCCTCATTGAACGCGCGGTGGCAGGACGGCTTGCCGCGGCGGAGGTCGTCGTCATCCATCGCCGGCAGGTCGTCATGGACCAGGGAGTAAGCGTGCAACATCTCGATCGCGGCGGCGACGCGGGCGGCGCAGGTCTCGGAGACGCCGAACAGGGACGCGGTCTCCATCGCGAGAAAGGCGCGCAGCCGCTTGCCGCCGCCCAGGGTGGCGTAGCGCATCGCTTCGGCGAGCTGCGCTTCGGTGCCCTCGGGCAGCGGGAGCAGGGTGTCGAGCGCGGCTTCCACGGTCCCGGCGCGGCGGGTGAGGGCGGTGATCAGGGCGGCTTGGCGCGGATCGGCCGGCGGGGCGGTCATGCGTGGCTGGGTCCTGGGAGCGGGCTTGGAGATATATCGGGTCGCGGCGGGCGTGGTGCCGGGTGGGGTGCGCGGGTTCGCGGTGGATGTTGCCCGCGGGACACATGGTCCCGCCCCGTTCTGCGCATTGGTTGCCCCGACATGGATCGGCTTTAGCCCAGGCCGCGCGGTTGGGCCAGAGACCCCGGCCTGCCGTGTGCGGGTTGACGCGGCGGGGCGCGGCGCCCTATCTCCGCCCGCACCGGATGGCGGCGTAGCTCAGCGGTAGAGCAGGGGAATCATAATCCCTTGGTCGGTGGTTCAAATCCGCCCGCCGCTACCATCTTTTCAGTGTCCATACCGGACACATGGGTGACGATGTGTTCCTAAGACATGGGTGACAACCTCGTGCCGAACGGGTTGTCGATGGGTTGCAGGGTTTTTTGCT
>JAKAZJ010000167.1 GCA_021826565.1 Pseudomonadota bacterium
GCTGCGGTTCACCATTGTCACCTCGACGCGCTGGCCGTGCGAAACGACGAGCGGCTGGTGGTCGCGCCAGGTGCGGTCGTCGATCGACCAGACATACGGCGTCATGGTGCCGGTCAGCGCGATGCGGCGAACCGCGTCCGGCCGGCGGGGCGGCAGCGGCTGGACGGCGGCCAACCGTGCCTCCAACGACAAATCCACTGCCGCGGCCGCGCTGTCCGCTTCCGACGCCACCTTGGCAATTTGGGCCTGTGGCGTGGCCAGGATGATGCCGGTCCGCCGCCGGTCGCCCTCGCGTTGTGCGAGCACGGCGAAGGCGCCGGCCTCCTTCAGGTCCAGCAACACGTCCGCACGCTGGCCCTGCGCCAGCGGGAAGCGGCGCACCGCCAAGGGCCGCACCGCGTTGCCATCGACGGCGATCAGTGTGCCGTCGAGCGCGCCGAGGTCGATCCAGAACGCTGTCGTCGTGGCGCCGTTGATCAGCCGCAGGCGCACACGCCCACCGCGCTCGGTGCGCACCACCCGCGGGTCGGCGAGGGTGCGGTCATTGGCGAGGTAGGCGTCGTACTCAACGTCGTTGAGGTCTATGTCGCCAGCCATTGTCTCGGGCGCGGCGCTGCTTTGAGGCATTGCCATACCGGGCATTTCCGCGCCGTGACCACCGTGCCCGCCGAGTTCCGCAAGAATCTCGGCCGGGTCGCGGAAGGTGAAGTCGTGCAGAAGCACCGTCGCCTCCTGTGCGTCGGCCCGCACATCCTCGGCGGTGCGGACGATCAGCGGCGCTGCCATCAGCATCTGTTCCTGCAACCCGTGATGGGAATGCATCCAGTGCGTGCCGGGGCGTGCGACGAAGTCGTATCCTTGGTCCGCGCCGTTCGCGATCAGAGTACCGCCCGTCTCGACCGCGCCATCCTGGAGATAGGGCGGTGTCTGGCCATGCCAGTGGACGATGGTGTCCTCGCCGGCTTGGTTGGCAAGCGTCACGGCGAACCTTTGGCCGGGGTCGAGCACCACGCCGGGCGTGCCGTCCGGGCCGGTGATGCCGAACACCGGAGCGGACTTGCCGTTTACCTCCAGGGTACGGCGGCCGGCCGTCAGGCGAAACGGCGGCGAAGCGGCGAAGGCACGTGGACGATGGGAGAAGGCGGCAATTCCAGCGGCGCTCGCGCCGAGCAAGCCGCGTCGGGAAAGAAGAATACTGCGCATAATGCGTCCGATCCGAGTGAAGCGAGAATGGCGCGGTCGCGGTGGCGATCACGCGGCTTGCCTCCCGCCGGACGCTAGAAAGCGTACCGACGGTTCAGATCGCGGCGCGGGGTGGCCGCAGTGCTGGATCAGGGATGGTGCCGCCGGGCTGGCGGGGCGTGGGCAGGAGGAAGGCAACAACGCTTCCCGCGACCGGCGGGGCCACCGCGGCGGCGATCTGGGGCGGCGCAACGACCATGCTGCACGCACTCGTCTGGCAGCAGGGCATGCCGTGCGGCTCGTCAGGCTGGCAGGGCGACGGTCCCCCGTGCGTTACGCCCGCCGCGATCAACATGGCGTTGCCAGAGGCAGCGTGATGCGCGGCGGCGGCTGTTCCGGACAGGCCTGCGAGCAGCACACCGCCCAGCACCAGCAGTGCCACCAGTCCCCGCAACCACCTCTGCGCACAGCCTCCCAGCAACGCCATTACCTCGTCATGCGGCCGACCGTATCGACCAGTTCCTCGACCTTCCGCCGCTGGTCCAGCACGTCGCCGGACGCGAATGCGTTGGCAACGCAATGCGCGACATGGTCGCGGAGGATTTCCTGTTCAACCTTGTGCAGGGCTGCGCGTACCGCATTGATCTGGGTCAACACTTCCACGCAGTAGCGATCCTCCTGCACCATGCGCAGCAAGCCGCCGACCTGCCCTTCGATTCGCCGCAACCGGGCCTGAACCGCCTTCCTCGTCGCATCATGCATGTTGATACCATACCCGTGAGGGGTATAGGGTGCAAGCGCCATCGAAGCACTCCCCTTGGTGGACGTGGGTGCGAGGAGGGGCTGATGAGCGGACACAGGCATGACGACACCGTGGCGGCGGTTGCCTCCAAGAAGGTCACCGATCCGGTCTGCGGCATGACCGTCGATCCGGCTACCTCGCCGCACCGGGCGGAGCATGACGGCCACGCATTCCATTTCTGCTCGGCCGGGTGCCGCACCAAGTTCATCGCCGATCCGCTGCGCTACCTGCCGCCGCTCCCAGCCGCCGCACCGGCAATGGGCGAGGCCGTGGCATCGGGCACGATTTATACCTGCCCGATGCACCCGCAGATCCGACAGGTCGGCCCGGGCACCTGCCCGATCTGCGGTATGGCCCTGGAGCCGCTGCAAGCCGTCGCTGAGACCAGCACCAATCCCGAGTTGGCCGACATGCGCCGACGGTTCTGGATCGGACTCGGGCTCGCGATCCCCGTTGTCGCGTTGGAAATGGGCGGCCATGTGCCGGCGCTCGGCCTGCACGGCATGATCGCACCCCGTCTCTCGGCGTGGGTCCAGCTCGTGCTCGCGACGCCGGTGGTGCTGTGGGCCGGCTGGCCGTTCTTCGCGCGCGGCTGGGCCTCTTTGGTCACGCGCAACCTGAACATGTTCACGCTGATCGCGCTCGGCACCGGTGCGGCGTGGCTGTACAGCGTGGTTGCCGTGCTCGTTCCGGCCGCCTTCCCCGCTGGCTTTCGCGGCATGGATGGCACCGTCGCGATGTATTTCGAGGCGGCCGCCGTCATCACGGTCCTGGTGCTGCTCGGCCAGGTGCTGGAGTTGCGTGCGCGCGCGCAGACCGGCGGGGCGATCCGCGCGCTGCTCAATCTCGCCCCCAAGACCGCACGGCGGCTACTTGCAGATGGATCAGACGAGGAAATCCCGTTGGAGCGGATCGCCGTCGGCGACCGCCTGCGGGTTCGTCCGGGCGACGGGGTACCGGTCGATGGCGTGGTGCTGGACGGGCACAGCGCGGTCGACGAGTCCATGGTCACCGGCGAGTCCATGCCGGTGGAAAAACAGGCCGGGGAACGGCTGATCGGCGGCACGGTGAACGGCACCGGGGCGCTGGTGATGCGGGCGGAGAAAGTGGGTAGCGAGACGATGCTGGCCCGCATCGTTGCCATGGTGGCCGAGGCCCAGCGCTCGCGCGCGCCGATCCAGCGGCTGGCGGACCAAGTGGCCGGCTGGTTCGTGCCGGCCGTGGTGCTGGTGGCGGTGATTGCCTTTGCCGGCTGGTCGGTCTGGGGCCCGGCGCCGGCGCTGGCCTATGCGCTGGTGGCCGCGGTCTCGGTGGTCATCATCGCCTGTCCCTGCGCGCTGGGACTGGCCACGCCGATGTCGATCATGGTGGGCGTCGGCAAGGGCGCCGGTGCGGGCGTGCTGATCCGCTCCGCCGAGGCGCTGGAACGGCTGGAGAAGGTCAACACGCTGGTGGTGGATAAGACCGGCACGCTCACAGAGGGCAAGCCGCATGTCGTCGCCATCGAGCCGCGGGACGGGCTTGCCGCCGATGCTGCGCTGGCAATGGCCGCGGCGCTGGAGCGGTCGAGCGAGCATCCGCTGGCCGCGGCCATCGTGGCGGCGGCACGCGAGCGAGGGTTGCAACTGCCGGAGGTGTCCGACTTCGTCTCCATGACCGGTCAGGGTGTGACCGGCACCGTGGACGGGCAGACGCTGGCGCTGGGCAATGCGCGGCTGATGGCCGAGCGTGGCATAGCTCTCGGTGCTCTGGCCGAGCGGGCGGAGGTGCTGCGCGCCGACGGCGCGACGGCGCTGTTCCTGGCGGTGGCGGAGAAGGCCGGAGCCGTCATTGCCGTCGCCGACCCGGTCAAGCGCAGCACACCGGACGCGCTCGCCGCACTGCGCGCCGCCGGCATCCGCATCGTCATGTTGACCGGCGACAACCGTACCACGGCCGAGGCGGTGGCCCGACGGCTGGGCATTGCCGAGGTGGAGGCCGACGTGCTGCCCGAAGACAAGCTGCGCATCGTCCGCCGCCTGCGCGAGCAGGGACGCGTGGTCGCCATGGCCGGCGACGGCGTGAACGACAGCCCGGCCCTGGCCGAAGCCGATGTCGGCATCGCCATGGGAACCGGCACCGAGGCCGCGATCCAGAGTGCCGGGGTCACGTTGGTGAAAGGGGACCTTGCCGGGATCGCGCGCGCCATTACGCTCAGCCGCCGGACGATGCGCAACATCCGGCAGAACCTGTTCTTCGCGTTCATCTACAACGCCGTCGGTGTTCCGGTCGCGGCCGGCGTGCTGTATCCGGCATTCGGCATCCTGCTCTCGCCAGTGATCGCCGCGCTGGCCATGTCGCTCAGCTCGGTGTCGGTTATCGGCAATGCGCTGCGCCTGCGCATGGTGCAACTTTAGCGTCTCTGACGGGCGGCGGCGCTTGGCTCTGCGCGCCAGCCCGCGAGCGGCGCCTCGGTGAACCATACCGTCAGGCTGCACCGCTGACGCAACGCTGCGGCGTCGTCAGGCCAGTTCGTCACCCCGTGGCGCTCCGGGGGATTTGCTGGCGGCGGTCGGCGTTGGCCTTGAACGGCAAACTCGGCCTCCGGGGCTCATGGGCAGGAACCCCTTACGCGGCCGTCTCACGCTGCCAACCAGACGCATCCATGCAACACGGTGACCGAGGGATCAAACCGGACGGTCGGCCTCGCCCAAGCGCACGACATGATCATCTTGCCGTCTGACCGCAATCGGCGTCCACGCCGCCTGCTGATCGAGTGCCAACCCCCCATCGCGCACGAGTTCCAGGCTGGCGAGCAGCATGCTGGCGACGGCAGCGCGGCAGCGCAATTCCCGTCCGGGTTTCTCGGCGCCGGTGTTCGGCAGGAATGCCGTCAATGGACTGACTTCAGTCAGCGCTGCCCAGCAGCTGACGTGTAAATTCGCGAGCTATAGTGACCCCCGGAGGGGCTTTTCGCGTCCAAACGTGGCTCTTCGCCAGTTTCGATGTGGGATCTCGCCCTGGCGACGGCCTACAGCGGGCCGAACGCGCCCCGCGGACGGGCGCAAACCTGGAAACCGTACGCTACTACGAGAAGATCGGCCTCTTGCCGGAGCCTCGGCGGACCGCCGCCGGATATCGGAGCTACGACACGATGCACGAGCAGCGCGTGCGTTTCGTGCTGAAAGCACGCGAGCTCGGCTTCCGGCTCGATGAGATTCGAGCTCTGTTGCGCCTTGTGGATGAGCGCGACCGGCCCTGCGCCGAGGCCCGCGCCGTCGCCGCCACTCACCTCCACGACGTGCGGACGAAAATCGCCGATCTCAAGCGCATGGAGCACGTGCTCAAGGACGTCGTCGCGCAATGCGGAGACGGCACACCGCCTGAGCGCCCGTTCATCGAGACATTATTTCAGGGAATCACTCACAAATAGGCTGAGCCACGCAGATCACTAGGCCCCGTTCGCATTTGAAGGAATGGCGTGGTCGGGCTATTCTGGTGCGGGTTGGCAAGGTTTTGGGAGCGACGATGCGCGTTCTGACGGACGCCCAATGGGCGAAGTTCGAGGCGGCGATTGC
>JAKAZJ010000168.1 GCA_021826565.1 Pseudomonadota bacterium
TCTTCATCATGGGCGGGCCGATGCTGCTGGCGGAGGCCACCTGTGTAAAAGAGGGCATCCGCATGATCGACGTGCGCCACGAACAGGCCGCGGCGTTCGCCTGCCAGGCGTATAGCCGGTTGTTGCAAAAGCCGTCGGTGTGCATGGCCGCCTCCGGCCCGGGGGTGACCAACCTGGTCACCGGCATCGCCAATGCGCTGGTTGATTGCTGTCCCGTGGTTGCGATCGGCGGCGCCTCACCGATCAGCCAGTTCGGCAGGCAGGTGTTCCAGGAAATTGATCAGATGGCGATCATGCGGGGCGTCGTGAAATACGCCGACCGCATCCACAACCTGAAGCGGATTCCCCAGCAGGTGAATTTCGCCTTCCAGAAGGCGATGTCGGGCAAGCCGGGACCGGTCTATCTCGATTTCCCGGGCGATATTCTGTATCAGAAGATCGACGAGGATCAGGTCGATTGGTCGTTCGCCGGCCGGCCGCTGCTGGATGCGCGCCCGCTCGGCAACCCCGCGCAGGTGGCCAAGCTGGTCGATGCGCTGGCCAAGGCGAAGCAGCCGATCCTGGTCTCCGGTAGCGGCGTGATCTGGTCGCAGGCATGGCCGGAAATGCATGCGCTGGTCGATAAGATCGGCATCCCCTTCTACACCACCCCGCAGGGCCGCGGCGTAGTGCCGGACGATCATCCGTGCTCGTACATGACCATGCGCTCCTCGGCATTCCGCGACGCCGATCTCATCGTGGTGCTCGGCACGCGCATGAACTACATCATCGGCCACGCCGCGCCGCCGCGCTTCGGAGCCAACGCGAAGATCGCGCGCATCGATATCGATCCGGACGAGATCGCAACCGCCGCCCGCTTCGTCGATATTCCCGTGGTCGGCGACTGCAAGATGGTGCTGCAACAGGTGCTGGACGGCATCGGCGGGCGCATCACCCAGGACAGCTACAAGGCGTGGCGCCAGAAGCTCGCCGAGGGCGAGACCGCCAAGCGCGCCTCGGCCGGGGCGAATAAATACGCCGAAGACGGCGACATCCATCCGGTACGGCTGCTGGAGGAAGTGAAGAACTTCGCCAATCGGGACGCGATCCTGTGCGTCGATGGTCAGGAGACGCTGAATTTCGGCCGCCAGACCATGCCGACCTTCGCCCCCGGCCACCGGCTGAACTCCGGCCCGTTCGGCACCATGGGCGTCGGGCTGCCGTTCGGCGTCGGCGCCAAGGTGGCCAAGCCCGACACGCAGGTGATCGTCGTGCACGGCGACGGCAGCTTCGGGCTGAACGCGATGGAGCTGGACACGGCCATTCGCCACAAGATCCCGATCCTGGTGGTGATCTCGCTCAACGGCGGCTGGACCGCCGATCCGAAGCGGGAGAAGCCAGGCCGCGATCTGGGCTACACGCGCTTCGACAAGATGTGTGAGGCGCTGGGCGGCTACGGTGAATACGTCACCCAGCCGGAGGAGATCCGTCCCGCGCTGGAACGCGCCCAGGCCAAGGTGAATGAAGGCATGGTCGCGGTGGTGAATGTCCGGACCGATTATCGCGCGCGCTTCGCGGGCGTGTCTTTCTCCGATTATTCCACCTGATCCGATCCACGACCGCTGATCCACGACCGCAGACTGGGGGGCGACGCGCGTCGCCCCCCTCTCTCTTTGTCCAGGACCTTCCGATGACCGCGCTACCGCTCGCCGGCCTGACCGTGCTCGACTTCGGCCAGATTTTCCAAGGCCCCTACTGCACTTTCCTGCTCGCCAAGGCGGGCGCGCGGGTGATCAAGATCGAACCCCCGGGCGGGGAGCCGCTGCGCCGCCGCGCCGAGCCGGGCAAGACGCAGATCTTCTCCTTCGCCATGCTGAACGGCGGCAAGGAAGCCGTGACGCTCAACCTGAAAGCGCCCGAGGGCAAGCAACTGCTGCTGCGGATGGCGGCCAAGGCCGATATCCTGCTGGAGAATTTCTCCCCCGGCACCATGGACAACCTGGGCGTCGGCTACGACGTGCTGGCCGCGATCAATCCGGCGCTGATCTACGCCACCGGCTCCGGCTTCGGCATCTCCGGTCCCGACCGCGACAATCTGGCGATGGATTTCACCATCCAGGCCGCCTCCGGGATCATGAGCGTCACCGGCACCCCGGACGGCCCGCCGATGAAGGCCGGCCCGACCTTGGTCGATATGATGGGCGGGATCCATCTATACGGCGCGATCCTGACCGCCCTGTTCCATCGCACGCGCACCGGGCGCGGCCAGTTGGTGGAGGTGGCAATGCAGGAGACGGTCTACCCGGCGCTGGCCTCGCCGATGGAATACCGCGTCCGCACGGGCAAGGTCCCGCCACGCGCCGGCAACCGCCAGGCAGCCCTCAACAGCGCGCCCTACAACGCCTACCCGGCCGCGGATGGCTGGGTTGCGGTCCATGTCGTGACCGAGGCGCATTGGCGCAACCTGCTGACCGCGATGGGCCGGGCCGACCTGGCCGAGGACCCGCGCTTCGCCACCAACCCGGCCCGCGTCGCCAATATGGAAGCGGTGGACGCGCTGGTCGGCGCCTGGACCCGCACCCTGGGCCGCTACGAGATCTTCGCCATCACCAAGAAGCTGCGCATCCCTTGCGCCCCGGTGCGCGACGTGGCCGAGGTAATGGAAGACGCGCATATGCACGCCCGCGGCTTCCTGGAGCGGATCGACCATCCGGAGTTCGGCCCCGTGGTGGTTCCCGGCTCGCCGCTGCGCCTGCATGGCGCCGCCCACGCGCCCACCACGCCGAGCCCCGCTCCGGGTCAGGACAACGCGGCGATCTACGGCGCGTGGCTCGGCCTGGGCGCCGAGGAGCGCGCCCGCCTGTCCGCCGCCGGGGCGATCTGAACCGTCGCCAGGGCACGCGCGTTCAGCGTCTCCAACCGATCGCGCAGCCAGCCCGGGGGCATCGCGCGCACAAAGCGCAACTGCAACGCGCGCCGCTCCGCCGGGGTCATGCCGATGTTGCGCGCCTGGAAGAACTCGGCGTTCCGGGTGAACATCAGATAGGCCTGCATCTCGTTCATCATCAGGGTCTCGTCGCCGGTATCGTATTCCTCCCCGCCGAGGAATTTCCGCACCGCGGCGCGCTGCGCGACCGTCAGCGCATCGTGCCAGAAATGGCGCACATAGGCGCGGTAGGCGGGATCGCTGAAGAACTGCCCGTGTGAGAGTTCGTGGGTCAGGATCACGTCCCGCGCCGTTGCGGTCACGTATTTGTTGGCACCCTCGCGCGGCAAGGAAATCAGGCCGGCATTGACCCCCGGGCGCAGCCAGCCGAGCTGCGCCAGCAGCGCGTAGAGCCGCTGCTCCTGGCCGTTGAGTGCGCGGTGGTCGGCCGCGGCCAGGGTGAAGAAGCGCGCCAGGGCGGCGGCGGAATAGTCATGCCCGTAATAATAGGTGCCGATCGTGTCGTCGCTCGCGGTGATGATCCGGCGCAGCCGGGTCCAGGAGACCACATGGTCGCGCGGCAGCCCGGATTTCTCGATCAGCGCGGCGACGCGATCCAGCATCAGCCCCTGACTGCGCAGGGTCGGGAAATCCAGGACCACGATGTTCGGATTGGCGGCGTAGCGGAACACGGCCAGATGAGCCGGCTGGTCGGCCAGGATCTGCCGCCGCGTGACGGTGCGGATGGCGAATGCCAAAGGGACCGCCGCCGGGGCAGCCGCGGGCCGAGGGTTGGACGCCGGCCGCGGTGCGACAACCGCCAGCGGCGGCGGCAGCGGCGGCACGGCGCGCGGCCACAACACCCAACCAAGCACAACCACCAGCGCCGCCGCCCCGCCGACGGCCGCGATCAAAACGCGCTTTCCCCCTCCCTTCTGCTCCCGCCCCGGACGCGCAGCGGCGCCGGGCGTCAGCCGGATCGTGTCGTCGTCATCCCCCGATGGCGCCGTGACGCGCAGCCGCATGCGCGCGTCCGGCGCCCCTGACGGGCCCGGCCCGGCGGGCCTGGGGGGGCGCGCCACGTGCCTGCGGGTCCGAACGGTCGATCAGGCGCCGAGGTTAATGACCTCGACCCGCCGGTTGGCCGCATTCGGGGTCTGCGGCGGCGTCGGGACCAGCAAGCCCTGCTCACCCATGCCCACCGGCTTGAGCCGGACGGCGCTGATCCCGTAGGTCTGTTCCAGATAGGCCGCGACCGCGTCGGCGCGCTGCTGCGACAGGGACTGGTTGGCGGCGGCGCTGCCGACGGTGTCGGTATGCCCCTCGATCCGGAAGCGGTAGGCGCCCAGCTGCGCGCTGGACAGCGCCTTACCGAGCTGATCCAGCGTGGCGCGGGCCTGCGCGGTCAGGTTGGCGGAGCCGGTCGGGAAATCCACCGTCAGGTTCACCGACGGCGCGCCACCACTGGTCACAGAGGCCGGTCGCGCCGCGCCGGCGACATGGGCCGGGCGCTGGCGCACCGCCGCCGGCGTCGCCGTGCCCGAGGACGGCGCCACCAGACGGATGCCGCGGGTCCCGCCGGAAGCCAGGTTGCCGTGCGGCGTGAGGGACTGGATGATGCTGTTAGCGGACGGCGCGTTTTGCGCCAGGGCAGGGGCCGCTCCCAGCGCCAGGACGGCCAGGGAAAGCACGAGAATGCGCACTGGGACTTCCTCCGTTATGCGGGTCATCGGAACATAACAGATTTTGCCTCGGCGCACGCAGAAAATCCTGATCTTTGCGCGCTGCCGCGTCAGCCCGCCGCGAACGCCCGCTGCAACGCCAGCCCGCCCATCGCCAGACCCGTGGGATCGATGCCGTGACCCAGCCGCGGCACGAACACGCTTTCCACCGTCACGCCGGCCGCGCGCAGCCCGGCCTCGGCCTCGTGGGAGCGTGCTGCCGGCACCACCTCATCCGCTTCCCCGTGCACCAGCAGCACCGGCGCCGGGTGCGTCATTTCCGCGCCCAGCCGATCCGGCGCCACCAGCGCACCCGAGAACGCCAGAATGGCCCGCGGCGGCACCGCGCGGCGCAGTCCGGTGAACAGCACCATCATCGCGCCCTGGCTGAACCCCATCAACGCATAGGCGTCGGCTGGCAGACCCAGGCGAGCCAGTTCGGCATCGATGAACCGATCCAGATACGGCGCGGCGCGGCGCACGCCGGCTTCCATCACCGCCGGCGCGCGATCCGCCACGCTCCACCATTGCCGACCGAAGCCCGATTCATGGTGGAACGGCGCGTCGGGGGAGGCGAACGCCGCCGCCGGCACCACTTGCCCCCAGGTGCCGGCCAAATCGATCAGATCGTGCCCGTCCGCCCCCAGGCCGTGGCACAGCACCACCAGCTGCCGGGCCGCGCCCCCCGCCACCGGTCCTTTGCGCGGGCCGTCCAGCTCGTCCGCCATTGCCGCCTCCGTGATCGCTTGCGTCCCGGCTCGCTTGCCGCAACCCTCGCCCCGTGTCCACCGTCACCCGCTTCGCCCCCAGCCCCACGGGCTATCTGCATCTCGGCCACGCCGCCGCGGCGCTGATCGCGTGGACGCGCGCGCGTCAGGCCGGCGGGCGGTTCCTGCTGCG
>JAKAZJ010000169.1 GCA_021826565.1 Pseudomonadota bacterium
GATTCGCTATCTGGATTGCGGCACCTCGGGCGGCGTCTGGGGCCTGGCGCGCGGCTATTGCCTGATGATCGGCGGCGCGAAGGACGCGGTCGATCATCTGGACCCGATCTTCGCCGCGCTCGCCCCGGGGCTCGGCGACATTCCCCGCACCCCGGGCCGCGAGACGCGCGACCCGCGCGCCGAACGCGGCTATATCCATGCCGGGCCGGCCGGGGCCGGTCATTTCGTGAAGATGATCCATAATGGCATCGAATACGGCATGATGCAGGCCTTCGCCGAAGGGTTCGATATCCTGAACGGCCGCGCCGCCGCGACGCTGCCCGAGGATGAACGTTTCGATCTGAACATGGGCGACATCGCCGAAGTCTGGCGCCGCGGCTCGGTGGTCTCGTCCTGGCTGCTGGATCTGACCGCGGCGGCGCTCGCGACCGACGAAAAGCTGGAGCATTTCTCCGGCTTCGTGGAGGATTCCGGGGAGGGCCGCTGGACCGTCGATGCCGCGGTGGAGGAATCCGTCCCCGCCCATGTCCTGGCCGCGGCGCTGTTCGCCCGCTTCCGCTCCCGCCGCGATCACACCTTCGGCGAGAAGATCCTGTCCGCCATGCGCTTCGGCTTCGGCGGGCATATCGAGCATATGCTGAACCAGAAATAGCAGCGCGATGCCGGCGATTGTCGTGATGGGCGTGTCGGGCTGCGGCAAGACCACGCTCGCGCGCGGCCTGGCCGAGCGCCTGGGTTGGACATTGCTGGAAGGCGATGCGTTCCACCCGCCCGCCAATATCGCCAAGATGAGCGCCGGAATCCCGCTGGATGACGCCGATCGCGCGCCATGGCTGGCGGCCATCGCCGCGGCGATCGACGCGCAGCGCGGCGCGGGCGCGGTGGTGGCGTGCTCGGCGCTGAAACGCGCCTACCGGCAGGTGCTGATCGGCACGCGCAACGATGTGACTTTGCTGTATCTGCGGGGCACGCGCGCGGCCATCGCCGCGCGGCTTGCGTCCCGCACCGGGCATTACATGCCACCCGGGCTGCTGGACAGCCAGCTTGCCACGCTGGAAGAACCCGGTCCGGACGAACACCCGATCGTGCTGCCGATCGACCCGCCGCCCGGCGCGATTCTACAGGCCGCGCTCGCGGCGCTGCGACAACAAGGGATCATCCCATGACCGAAGCCGTCTATCCCAGCCTGCGCGATCGCGTGGTGTTCCTGACTGGCGGTGCGTCCGGCATCGGCGCGGCCGAGGTCGCGGCCTTCGCCGCCCAGGGCGCGCGCGTGGCCTTCGCCGATATCGCCGATGACGCCGCGGCCGAGGTGGTGGGGAAGGCGCGCGCCGCCGGCCACCCCGAGCCCTATTTCCAGCACTGCGACCTGACCGATATCGCGGCTCTGCGCAGCGCGGTGGCGCAGGCGGCCGAACGCCTGGGACCGATCACGGTGCTGGTCAACAACGCCGCCAACGACCAGCGCCACAAATGGGAAGACGTCACCCCCGACTACTGGGACGAACGCCTGGCGGTCAATCTGCGCCACCAGTTCTTCGCCATCCAGGCGGTGGCGCCGATGATGCAAGCCGCCGGGGGTGGGTCAATTATCAATTTCGGCTCGGTCAGTTGGCATGTCGGGCAGGGGGGCATGCCCGCCTACACCACCGCCAAGGCCGCGGTGGAGGGGCTGACCCGCGGCATGGCGCGCGATCTGGGCCCTGACAACATCCGCGTGAACTGCGTCGTGCCGGGCTGGATCATGACCGAACGCCAGATCAGTCTGTGGCTGACGCCGGAGGCCGAAGCGCGCTTGATCCAGAGCCAATGTCTGAAGCGCAAGCTTGTTCCGGATGACGTGGCGCGGATGGTGCTGTGGCTGGCCGCCGACGACAGCCGGATGTGCACCAGCCAGTTGTTCGTGGTGGATGCCGGACGGATCTGACCGCGCCGCGTTGCCGCCGCCGCCCTGAGCCGTTACCATCCGCCACAGCAGGCGGCGCCCGATCGCCGCTGACATGATGACACCGTAACAGAAAGATCGCCCCCCGATGGTGCCCCGTTACGCACGCCCTGCCATGACCGCCATCTGGGCGCCCGAAAACCGCTACCGCATCTGGTTCGAGATCGAGGCCCTGGCCGCCGAAGCCATGGCCGAGTTCGGCACCATCCCCGCCGAGGCCGCCCGCGCGATCCGCGAACGCGGCGCCCCGCGCATCGCCGATATCACCGAGGCCGATCTGGACAAGATCGACGCGATCGAGCGCGAGACCCGCCACGACGTGATCGCCTTCCTCACCTGGCTCGCCGAGGCGATCGGGCCGGAAAGCCGCTACCTGCATCTGGGGATGACCAGTTCCGACGTGCTCGACACCTGCCTGTCGGTGCAACTGACCCAGGCGGCCGATCTGCTGGCCTCCGATCTGGATGCGGTGATGGACGCGCTGCGTGCCCGTGCGTTCGAGTTCAAGCACACGCCGACCATCGGCCGCAGTCACGGCATCCACGCCGAACCCACCAGCTTCGGCCTGAAACTCGCGGGCCACTATGCCGAGTTCGCCCGCAACAAGCGCCGTCTGACGGCGGCGCGCGAGGAGATCGCGGTCGCCGCGGTGTCCGGCGCGGTGGGCACCTTCGCGCATCTGGATCCGCGCGTGGAAGAATATGTCGCGGCCAAGCTGGGGCTCGCGGTCGAGCCGGTGTCCACCCAGATCATCCCACGCGACCGTCACGCCGCGTTTTTCTGCACCCTGGCGGTGATCGCGTCCGGCATCGAACGTCTGGCGACGGAAATCCGCCATTTGCAGCGCAGCGAAGTGCGTGAGGCCGAGGAGTTCTTCCATCCCGGCCAGAAGGGTTCCTCGGCGATGCCGCACAAGCGCAATCCGGTGCTGTCGGAGAATCTGTCCGGCCTTGCCCGCGTGGTGCGCGCCGCCGCGGTGCCGGCGCTGGAGAACGTGGTGCTGTGGCACGAACGCGACATCTCCCATTCCTCCGTGGAACGGGTGATCGCGCCGGATGCAACGATCGCGCTGGATTTCGCGCTGGCGCGGCTGGCCGGGCTGATGGCGAAGCTGACCGTGCATCCCGACCGGATGGCCGAGAACCTGGCCGCGCTGGGGGGCGTGGTGCATTCGGGGGAGGTGCTGCTCGCGCTGACCCGGGCCGGCATCCTGCGCGAGGACGCTTACGCCGCCGTCCAGCGCAACGCGATGGCCACCTGGCAGGATCTGGGCAAGCCGGGCGCGCGCGATTTCCGCGCCCATCTGGACGCAGACCCCGAGATCGCCGGGCGCGTGTCGCCCGAGCTTCTGGACCGGGCGATGGACCCGGCGCTGCATCTGCGCGAACTGGATCGCGTGTTTACCCGCGTGTTCGGGGAACCCGGCCCTTCGGCCTGACACCCCCGGGGCCCGATACCGCATGTGCACCGTCGCGATCCTGCTGCGCCCGGGCCATGCCTGGCCGGTGATGCTGGCGGCCAACCGCGACGAGAGGCTGGACCGCGCCTGGGACCCTCCCGGTGCCTGGTGGCCGGAGCGTCCGGGCGTGATCGCCGGGCGGGACCGCAGCGGCGGCGGCACCTGGATGGGGGTGAACCGGCACGGGCTGGTGGCGGCGGTGCTGAACCGGCCGGGCAGCCTGGGGCCGGCGCCGGGGAAACGCTCGCGCGGCGACCTGCCGCTGCTGGCGCTGGAACGGGACGGGCTGGAAGCGGCGGTGGCGGCGATCGCGGCGCTGGATGCCGGGTTGTGGCGCAGTTTCAACCTCGTCCTGGCGGACCGGAGCGGCGCGGTGGTCCTGCGCGGGCTGGGACGCGGCCGGCCCGAGCCGCTTCCGCTGGCCCCCGATGTTCAAATAGCGGGGGTCCATATGATCACCGCGCATGATCCGGATGATCTGGCCAGCCCCCGCGTCGCGCGGAATCTGCCGCGGCTGCGCGCCGCGGTGCCGCCCGATCGGGACGGTTGGGCGGGCTGGGATGCGGTGATGGCCGACCGCGCCGGCTCGGCGGCCGAGCAGATCACGGTCGCGCCGCGCGGCGGGTTCGGAACCGTATGCAGCGCGCGGGTCGCGCTGGACGCGGCCGGCACGGTGCGCTGGTGGTTTGCGCCGGGGCCGGCGGATCAGGCGGCGTTCGCGCCGGTGGCGCTCAGTTTCTGAGTTCCGCCCGCACCAGCGCCGCGCCCGCGGCCAGGGCGCGCAGCTTCCCGGCTGCGACTGCGCGTGGCAGATATTTCATTCCGCAATCCGGTGCCGCCACCAGCAGCTCGGCCGGCACCCAGGGCAGCGCGGCGCGCAGGCGGGCGGCGACGGTTTCGGGCGTTTCCACCACGTCATCCCCCAAATCCAGCACGCCGAGCAGGATCGTCTTCCCGCGTAGCTCGGCCAGCACGCCCAGATCCAGCCGCGGCTGCGCCGCCTCGATCGAGATCTGCGTCGCGGCGCAGGCCGCCAACTGCGACAGGAAGCTGTAGCCGGTCGGCTTGTCCTTCACCACCGCGGCGTAGCCGAAACACAGATGCACCACGGTCGGCCCGGCGATCCCCTCCAACGCGCGGTCGATCGCGGCCAGGCCGTAGCGGGCGGCGTCCTCCGGCGCGGTGCGGACCCAGGGTTCGTCGAGCTGGACCACATCGACGCCGGTCGCCTTCAGCGCCCGCAATTCCTGGTTGACCGCCACCGCATAGTCCATCGCCAGGTCGGCGGGGTCCTTGTAGTAGTCGTTGCGGACCTGGCGCGACAGGGTGAACGGACCCGGCAAGGTGATCTTGGTCGCGCGGGTGGTGTGGGCGCGCAGGAACGCGGCGTCCTCGGTCTCCACCGCGCGAACCCGACGGATCGGGCCAACCACGCGCGGCACTTGTGTCGCGCGCCCGCCGCTGGAGCGAAGCTCGGCCGGATGCGCCGCGTCGATCCCGTCCAGCGCGAGGGCAAAGCGGTTCGAGTAGCTCTCGCGCCGGATTTCCCCATCGGTGACGATGTCGATGCCGGCGGTTTCCTGTTCGCGGATGGCGAGGATCGTGGCGTCGTCCTGGGCCTGGGCCAGGTGCTCGGCCGGGATGCGCCAGATATCGGCGGCGTGAACGCGGGGCACGCCGTGCTGGTGCAGGGTGGCGCGGTCCACCAGCCAGTCGGGCTGGGGGAGGGAGCCGACGATGGTGCTGGGAATCAGATGGGTGGGATAAGACATGGCACGAGCGTGCCATGCCGGCGGCGCGGGTTCAAACCCCGCGCGTGGCCCGTGATCAGCGCCCGGTGTACAGATGCGGCCAGCGCTCACGCACGATCGCGCCGTCGCTGGCATAGGCGAGGCAGGTATCGACGATCTTGGGCGCCCCGCCGAAATGGCGTGAGATGCGGGCGTCCAGCGCCTCCCCATTCGGCTGCGCCTGTTCCCGGTCCACTTCCTGTTTGGCGCGGGCGGGCTTGATGGTCTGGTAGGCGGTGGTGGCCATTTGTTGCAGCAGCTCGCGCAGATGGGTGCAGCCGAGCGTGCCGCCGACCGCCTGGTTGGCCGCTTTGATGAACCCGGCGCCG
>JAKAZJ010000170.1 GCA_021826565.1 Pseudomonadota bacterium
CCACACATGACGGAGGGGGCGGTGTGGGGCCGGCGGTGACGGGGGCGTGGGGCCGGGTCGGCCGCGATGGGGAGGGCTGCCGCCGCATCCCTGCCCGGCGACCGCCCCAACGGGCTTGTCCGGGTCGCCGCGCGGTCCTACCCAGACGCGCGAACAGGAGACCGAAGATGGACTGGAAAGACAACGGCGTGAAGGTGATCCCGGGCGACCGGCTGGACACCAACACCGCGCAGAGCCCGGGGATGAACCGCGCCGCCGCGATCAATTACGCCCGGGTGGGCGCGCAGAAAATCTGGGCCGGCACCGTGCATATCCATCCCGGCGCCAAGACCGGCGCGCATCATCACGGCGCACTGGAAAGCGTGATCTACGTCCTGAAAGGTCATGCTCGGATGCGCTGGGGCGAGCAGCTGGAATACGTCGCCGAGGCCGGTCCGGGCGATTTCATCTACGTCCCCCCCTTCGTCCCGCATCAGGAGATCAACGCCAGCTCCGACGAAACCCTGGAATGCGTCCTGGTGCGCAGCGACAACGAGGCAGTGGTGGTCAACCTGGATATCGCCCCGGTGGAAGCGCCGGAAAGCGTTGCCTGGGTCGATCCGATCCACAAGGCGTCAGCCTAGCCGCGCCTGCTCCTCGGGCGTGCGCAGGGTCAGCGCCAGCGCGTGCATGCCGCCGGCGAACTCCGCCGCCAGCGCCGCATGCACCAGCCGGGACCGGGCGACGCGCGCGACGCCCGCGAAGGCATCGGACACCAGCAGCACGCTGTAATGGGTTTCCCCGCCCGGGCTGGCGCCGGCATGGCCCGCGTGATGGGCGCTGTCGTCGGTGACGGTCAGGGCGCTGGGCGCGAAGGCGTGGCGCAGCGCGTCCTCCAGGCGGCGGCTTCGGTCGGTCATGCGGGTTCTCCGGAAGGGGGCGGCGAGCGATGGGGCGGGGCGGCGAGCAGCGCATCCAGCGTGTCGGTCGGGCGCAGCGCCAGCGCGGCGACGTGGCGGGCGAAGCTGTCCGTATCATCCGTACCGCCCAGCATGTCGGCCACGATCGCAGCGGCGTTCTCGGCCAGCACGGTGGAGGCAGGGTCCAGCCCGCGGATCACCACCAGGCCGGAGGGCGGGGCGTCGAACACGGCGATGTCCAGATCGGGCCGCCAGCGGCGCAGCGCGGGCAGCAACCGCCAGACATCCCCGGTCCACCACTCCGGGCGGCAGGATCGGGCGCGGGTGGCATGGTCGTCCTGTTCGCGTGCGGCCATCCCCAGGTCCAGCGGCACGCAATCGTGCAACACCACCACCGTGCCGGGATGGGCGTGGCGTTCCACGTTGGCGAAGTCGCGCAGCGCCATCTCGGCGTGATGCAGCCCGTCGATGAACACCAGGTCCGGCGGCCCACCCAGCAGCGCCGTGGGGTCGTAGCGGGCGAAGAACGCGTCGGACGTCATCGGGAACAGGAACAATAGCGGGATCTCCTGGCCGATGTCGCGGTCCAGCCGGAAATCGGGATCGATCGCGATGGTCGGACAGCGCGCGGCCAGCAGCGTGTCGCCCTCCAGGGTGCCGATTTCCAGATAGCGCCGCGGCGCCAGGCGGACGTGCAGCCAGCGCAGCACGTCCTGGTAGAAGGCCCCGCGCAGTTCGGGGATGCGGAGCAGCGGGCGGTCCGGCAGGACGGGCAGCGACCGCGGCGGAACCGGTGGCGGCGCGGCAACGGCGCGGCGCGGCGGCGGCAGTGCGGCCAGCAACGCGCGGTCCAGAGCGGCGGGATCGATCTGGAACGGGCGGTCCGGAACCGGCCCGTCACGATGCGCGACGGGGCCGAAAATCTCCAGATATGGGCACCCGACCTGGCTCGCGAGATCCCAGAACAACGTGTCGCACCATTCCGCCGGTGTCAGCAGGATCAGCTTCGTGTCGGGGCGGCAGAACACGATATTGGCCAGCGCCGCGCCCTTGACCCCGATCACCGCCTCGGCGGCGTGGAACAGCGCCATTTGTTCGGTGAATGGCAGCGTGGCGGGATCGACAAGTTCAAAACCATAGGCCGCCGCGCGGGCGAACAGCGCGTCCTGGTTCAGCAGAAGCCGGCGCGGTTCGGTGCCGCGGGTGACGAACAGGCGCCGCCGCGGCCCCGCCGGCATCTCGGTCAGCAGCCGCGTCCGCAGCGCCGCAATCGCCGCCGGCAGGCGCAGCAGCGGCGTGGTCCCCACGGGCGAGACGTAGCGCAGCGTGTCCACCCGCCAGAGCTCGTGCGGCCAGCGCGGCAGCAGCGTGGCCCCGGGGACGATGCGCTCCAGGATCGCGTGCGCCCCGGGCGGATCGTCGGCGCCTACGATCAGCGCGGCGCCGTCGGTCAGTCCGTGGTCCGCGGCATAGGCCAGCGTCATCGCGGTATCGAGCAGGAAATGCCCCCAGTTGGACCCGAACGGCCGGCGCAGCAGCAGCGCCGGGCCGTGGATGGCGCGTTCCGGCTCCGGCGGCAGATGCAGCGTCTGGTCCGGGTCCTGGCGCAGCTGCGCGGGGATGCCGGAGCGGAAATACTCCCAGCAGCTATCCTCGATGATGGTGTTGTCGGCGGCAATCACGGTGCCGTCGCCGATCACGCGCGCGTCGGTCAGCTCGGCCACGAACGGCGCGTCGTAGCGTTGCGCGCAGCGACCCAGATCGCGGGTGGAGACGGCGCGGGTTCCCGGGTCCAGCGTGGTGGTGTCGATCAGCAGCGGCGGAGTGCGGCGATAGGCCCCGGCCGGTTCCAGGGCACGGGTCGCGCCCACGCCGCGCGCCCCCGGGGGCGGATCGGTCGCGGCGAGGATCCCGCGCAGCCAGCTTCGGGTCAGGCCGGGCGCCGGTGGCGGCGGCACCACGCCGGTGCGGCAGAACATTCGTTCCAGGGGCAGCCTGGCGTGCTGGGCCTGGCTGGCGAGCACGTAGGTATCGGGCAGGTGGTGGATGCAGCACTCGGGCGCGGGCGCCAGGCTGTCGGGGAGAACCGGAACCACGGTGCGCACGCCCATGCCGGGCGGCAGGTCGTCGTAGCGCGGCCCCAGCGCGGCGCGTTCCAGATCGGCCCAGGAGCTGACGGCGCGGCTGCGCTGGTGGTCGAAGGCCGGGCCGAGGCAATGCCGCTCGGCCAGAGTCCGGTCGAGCAGATAGAGCGCGTCATAGGGATAGTCCGGCTGCACGAACCGCCAGTCTCCGCACGCCAGCGGCCGCTGGTGCATCAGATCGACGGTGGTCACGGCATCGACGGCATACAGACGGTGATCGGCCTCGTTCCATTCGTAGCGGACAAAGCCGGGGAGGCGCTGGAACGGCGCCAGCGCGGCGCGCGCGGCCAGCCAGTAGATCAGGTTGTTCATGCCGAACAGCAGGTCGTCCTCGAGATACAGGAACAGGTCGTAGGGGCTGTCGGGCGCGAGAAACGTATCGGCGATGAACGGCTTGTGGCACCAGGGCAGGAGGCGCGGGTCGGCCAGGTCGGGACACGGGTGCACCGCCAGGCGCGCGCGCGGCACCACGGCGCGGGCCGGCGCGAGCATCGCCGCATGCTCCGCCGCGCCGGTGGCGTTGGTCAGCACGTGGATATCGAGCCCGGCGACCGCGAGCTCGCCCAGGCCGCGCAGCGTGGCGAACAGATAGCGCAGCCGCGCCGGACGATAGTGGAACGGAATGCAGCACAGGATGCGCAGCCCCGCGGCGCGGGCGCGAGCCTGATCCAGCAACGCCTGGCGGACCGCGCGCGCCGGATCGGTCAGCACCGGCTTCCCCCATTGCCAAGCCGCGCCGGGCACCGCACATACGGCCCATGTCCCGCCGCACCGCGCGCCCCCGGGCCTTTGCCCCTGACCCGGCGGCGCCGCCGGGCCATCACTGCGACATGCCCGCCTGCCCGGCGGCCGGCGAATATCGCGCGCCGAAATCCCGCGACGCCCTGAATGACTACTGGTGGTTCTGCCTGGAGCATGTCCGCGCCTATAACGCGACGTGGAACTACTACAAGGGGATGTCGCCGGGCGAGATCGAGACCGAGCTGCGCCGCGACACGTCATGGCAGCGCCCGTCCTGGCCGCTGGGCAGCCTGGGCGCCGCGGCGTGGGAGGACGCGCTGGGCCGCGATCCGATCGGCTTGCTGGACGCCGGACGGCTGCGGCGCGGGCCGGCGGCGGACCCGGGCCAGGCGCCGTCCGAGCTGCGCGGCCCGCTGAGCACGCTGGGCCTGGATTGGCCGGTGAGTTTCGATGCGGTGAAGGCCCGCTACAAGGAACTGGCCAAGCGCCACCATCCGGACGCCAATCGTGGCGACAAAAGCGCCGAGGAGCGGATCAAGACCATCAACCTGGCCTATGCCGCGCTGCGCGCCCGGCTGGCCGCCGGCCCGGTGGCCACCGCCGAGGTTTGACAGCCCGGGTGGGCGGCCTAGACTTTTGCCTCGAACGAACGGGATACGCACGCTGATGAGCAACGTCGCCTCTCTGGCCGAGATCCGCCCGACCTCGGCGATCGATCTGCCGGACACCAAGGTCAACGCCCGCGATGCGTTCGGCATCGACACCGATATGGTGGTGCCGGCGTTTTCGGTCCGCACCGAACACGTGCCGGATATCGACACCGCCTATTTGTTCGATAAGGAGACCACGCTCGCGATCCTGGCCGGGTTCGCGTTCAACCGCCGGGTGATGATCCAGGGCTATCACGGCACCGGGAAATCCACCCATATCGAGCAGGTGGCGGCGCGGCTGAACTGGCCCTGCATCCGCATCAACCTCGACAGCCATATCAGCCGCATCGACCTGATCGGCAAGGACGCGATCGTGCTGCGCGACGGCAAGCAGATCACCGAGTTCCGCGAGGGCATCCTGCCCTGGGCGTTGCAGCATGCCTGCGCGCTGGTGTTCGACGAATACGATGCCGGCCGCCCGGACGTGATGTTCGTGATCCAGCGGGTGCTGGAGGTGGAAGGCAAGCTGACCCTGCTGGATCAGAACCGGGTGATCCGGCCGCATCCTTCGTTCCGGCTGTTCTCCACCGCCAATACGGTCGGGCTGGGGGATACGACGGGGCTTTATCACGGCACGCAGCAGATCAATCAGGGGCAGATGGACCGCTGGAACATCGTCGCCACGTTGAACTACCTGCCGCACGCGATGGAAACCGGGATCGTGCTGGCGAAGATGGGCATCGATCCGGGCGACGCGAAGATGAAGAAGCAGGTGGAGGCGATGGTGGCGCTGGCCGACCTGACCCGCGCCGGATTCATCAACGGCGATATCTCCACCGTGATGTCGCCGCGCACCGTGATCACCTGGGCCGAGAACGCGCGCATCTTCGCCGATGTGGGCTTCGCGTTCCGGATGACGTTCCTGAACAAATGCGACGAGGCGGAGCGGTCCACGGTGGCGGAATACTACCAGCGCTGCTTCAACGAGGAGATCCCGACCGGGGGCTTCACGCGGAAGATGGGGTGAGCGGCTGGGCAGAGCAACCTTGGAACATTCGGTGGATCGATATG
>JAKAZJ010000171.1 GCA_021826565.1 Pseudomonadota bacterium
CTGCTGATAGGTGCGGAACTCCGGCCGCAGCGCCTCGGCGAACGCCACCGCCTTGGCGGCGATCACGTGCATCAGCGGCCCGCCTTGCAGGCCGGGGAACACGGCGCTGTTGATCTTCTTGCCGAGCTCGGCATCATTCGACAGGATCATGCCGCCGCGCGGGCCGCGCAGGGTCTTGTGGGTGGTGGTGGTGACCACATGGGCGTGCGGCAGCGGGCTGGGGAACAGCCCGGCCGCGACCAGACCCGCGAAATGGGCCATATCGACCATGAAATACGCACCGACCTCGTCGGCCAGCTTGCGGATGCGCGCGAAGTCGATCACCCGCGGATAGGCCGAGCCGCCGGCGATGATGAGTTTCGGCTTCTCGGCGCGGGCCAGCGCTTCCATCTGCTCGTAGTCGATCAGCCCGTCCTCGCGGCGGACGCCGTATTGGATGGCGCGGAACCATTTGCCGGACAGGTTGGGCGCGGCGCCGTGGGTCAGGTGGCCGCCGGCGGCGAGGCTCATGCCCAGCACGGTATCGCCCGGGGAGGCCAGGGCGAGAAACACGCCCTGATTGGCTTGCGCGCCCGAATGCGGCTGGACATTGGCGAAGGTGCAGTTGAACAGGCGGGTGGCGCGGTCGATCGCCAGAGTCTCCGCCACGTCCACGTCCACGCAGCCGCCATAGTAACGCCGGCCGGGATAGCCCTCGGCGTATTTGTTGGTCAGAACCGAACCTTGTGCTTCCAGCACCGCGGCCGAAACCAGGTTCTCCGAGGCGATCAGCTCGATCCCGTCCTGCTGGCGGGCGAGTTCGGCGCCGATGGCGGCGGCAAGCTCCGGATCGGTTTCCGCCAGCGGGGCGGTGAAGAAGCGGTCGAGGCTGGCGGCGGGCAGGTGCTGGTTCATCTGAGGTCCCCGGGAAGGCGCGCCCCCTTAGCACGGCCCCCCTGGCACGGGTAGGGACGGGCGCGGAGCCGCGCCGCATCGGCCGGGGCAAGAACACGCGCGACCTGCTGACCGGTCTGTTCCGCATGATCGAACATACCCCGTGGATCGGGTGCAACTACAAGCTTTCAGGCCATAATACCGTCCCGCCGAGAGACTGACGTACCGTCAGGCTTGAACCCTTCCCGTCATGGCCGGGCTTGAGCCGGCCATGACGGAGGCGCCGGGCCGGCACGCAAGGGCGAGAGTCGCGTTCTCGGCGGGTTGGTATAACAGGGATGATGCGGCGCGAAGGATTCCGGCGGCGGGTTCACCCCGGCCCGCCGCCGGATGCGCGCAGCCACGCGCCTTGAGCCAGCAGAGTCGTTTGCAAGGTGAGCACCGCCACCTCGCGCGGCCGGACCCGTTGCGCGACCGAAAGTGCCGCCGCCACCCCCGCCGCCTGTCCGGTCATCCAGCATTGCGGGATCTCGCGCATGAACGAATGCGTGGTCGTATCGCAGGAAATCGCGCGCCCCGCCACCAGCAGCCCGTCCAGCTCCGCCGGCACCAGCGCCCCGTAGGGCACCGACAGGTTCGGAAAATTCGGTGACGTCGCCGGAGAGATGCCGATCTCGTCGGGGCGCGGCGTACCGCTCACCCAATCCGCCCGCGTCATCGCGCTCATGCCCACCAGCCGGCGCGCGTGCCGCACCCCAAGCTGCGGCGCGGAGAGCATCAGGAAGGCGCGCTCGAATCCCGGCGCGCCGGCGCGATACACCTCCAGATGCCGCAGCATCAGCCGGCGCGAGCGGACCTCGACCTCGGTCTGGTCCTCTACGTTCACCGCCGCGTAACCGGACAGGCGCGGGCCCATGAAGACCGCCACATCGTCCCGCCAGGAAACGAAGGGGCGTCCGAACACGCCGCCGCACGCTTCCGTCGCACGCGCAGTGAAGGCGGCGAAGGCCTCCTTCCGTCCGGTCTTGAAGGCGATGTAGCGGGGCATGTCGACACCGCCGAACAGCCAGGCCGTGTTCATACAGTGATGGATGTCGCCCGCGTCGATATCAGTCAGTTCCGCCGCCCCGGCGCGATGGAAAAGGTCGCCGTCCCCGGTACAGTCGATGGTGACCCTGGCGCGGATCGCCATCCGCCCTTCCTTGGTCTCCATGAACACGCCGGCTACCGCGCCGTCGCGCAGAATCGGCGCTGCCACCCAGGAATGCAGTAGCAGATGCACGCCGCTTTCCAGCACCATCTCCTGCGAGGCGAATTTCAGGTGCTCGGGATCAACCGTGGGCGAGAAGGTCACCACCCCGTGGAAGGCGGCGGTCCGCTCCCGCCAATAGGCCGCCGAGGCCTCGTCGCGGCTGCCCCAGGCCTCGCGCGGCGGTCCCGCCACCGCGTCCTTCGGCAGCCGCTCGATCAGGTCCCGGGCGATGCCACGGATCACCGTCTCGCCGCTCCAATCCGTCATGCGATCGATCCAGATCACCAGTCCGCCGGTCGACAGCCCGCCGAGATGGTTGGATCGTTCCAGCAGCACCACATCGGCGCCCAACCGTCCTGCCGCGATCGCCGCGGCCGTGCCCGACGGCCCACCGCCGACCACCAGCACGTCGCAGTCGCGCAGGATCGGCACCGTGCGCGCCGGCTCGTCCAGCACCCCGAGCTCGGCCCGAGCTGCCCGCGCCATCCGCCCGGCCGCGAAGATGCCGGATTTGTATTGCCGGTCGAACTCGCTCATGTGCCGCTCCCGCCTGTCGTGCCGCCGATTTCATGCCAACTCCGCACCGGCCGGCAACTCCCCGGGGCGCGCGGGCCCTGCGGCGGGTCCGTCCAGGGCGGAACGGCGGGACACCGATGGCAACCGAGGCGCCGAACGGAACGCGGCCAGGGTTTCATCCGGCACGGCCTGGCGTCACGCCGGCGGGGTGGCCCGCACCGCGTGCAGGCGGGCGTTCCAGGATAAACTCCCCCCCGGTCATCGCCCCGCCGCCCGCACCGCGCGCCCCAGCGCCACCTGCCCGATCAGCGCCGAGGCCAGCATCACGCCCCCCACCACCGGCACCGACCCCGGCGCCAGCGAGGCGACCACGACCGTGCATAACGCCCCGTAGCTCATCTGCACGCAGCCGTACAACCCCGACGCCGCCCCGATCGCCTGCGGGTTGACCGAGATCGCCGCGGTCAGCGCGAACGGGCTGGCCAGCCCGGCGCCGGCCATGAACAGCCCGATCGTCGCCACCACGGTGGCGGTGGAGAACCACCCCCCATACCACGCCGCCAGGAACAGCCCGGCGGCCAGGATGCAGAGCGCGTTCGCCCCCAGCAGCACCCGTGCCGCCGCGACCCGCCCGGCCAGCCGGTTGGCCGCGAACCCGCCGACGGCCAGCCCCACCATCAGCACCATGTAGAGCAGTCCCACGCGCTGCGGCGTCTCCCCCAGCAGCCGGATGAAGATGAACGGCGAGGCGGCCATGAACGCATAGAACGAGGTGGTGGAGCACGCGCCCCCCAACGCGTAGCCGCGAAACGCCGGCATCCGCAGCAACCGCAACGAACTCGCCAGCATCGCCCCGCGCGCCCGCCCCGCCGGGGCGGCATGGGTTTCCGGCAGCCGCCAGGCGGCCAGCGCGGTAGTGACCGCCCCCACCGCGGCCAGGGAGCCGAACGCCGCCTGCCAGCCGAACCAGTCGGTCATGTAGCCGCCCAGCACCGGGGCGGCAGCGGGCGCCATCGACATCACCAGGGTCAGCAGCGCGAGTTGCGCCGCCGCCCGGTCACCCGAAACGGCGTCACGCACCATCGCCCGCCCCAGCACCAGCCCCGCGCACCCGCCCAGCGATTGCACCACCCGCGCCACGATCAGCACCCCGGCGGAGGGCGCGAGCGCCGTCGCCACCCCGGCGGCCGAGAACACGGCAAGTCCCGCGATCAGCACCGGCCGCCGCCCGAACCGGTCCGACATCGGCCCATACCCCACCTGCCCGATCGCCAGCCCGACCAGATACAGCGTGATGGTGAGCTGGATGGTCCCCGCCGACACGCCGAGCGCCGCCGCCGTCGCCGGCAGCGCCGGGATCACCAGATGCATGCCCAGTGTGCCGCAGGCGGTGACGGCGACGAGAAGGGGGAACGGGGCGGCCGATTGCTGCTTTTGCGTCATCCATGCCGCTCCAGGTCGGGGCGCTGCAACCGCCGGAGCCGGCGCACCGTCAGGATAGCGCGCGCAGGTTATCCAAGCGTGATTTTCGGCGGCGCCTTGAGCGTTTGCAGGATCACGCAATAGCGTTCCGTCGTCTCGATCAGCCTGGCCTGCTTGTCGGCGGGCGCGTCGGTATCCAGCTCGAAGCGTAGCACGATGTCGGTGATGCCGACCGGCGTGGCGCGATCGACGCCCAGCGTGCCGCGGGCATCCCAGTGCCCCTCGGCGATCACCCGCCCGCCGCGCAGCGTGATGCCCATCGCGGTGGCGACGGCGCGGAGCGTCACCCCGGCGCAGGCGACCAGCGCCTCCAGCAGCATATCGGCCGAGCAGGCCAGCGAGCCATCGCCACCGCCGGCCGGATGCAGCCCGGCGCTGGTGCTGCCAGCCCAGCCGGGGACCGCGCACGCGATGACATCCGGGTCCAGGACCGCCTCGGCGCGCGCGATCACCCGGGCGGTGTCCGGCGCGTCGCGGTAGCGTTGCTTGAGCGGCGCCTGCAAGGCGCGAAGGGCGGCAGCGTCCATGGTGGTTATCCCCCGATGCGGACCCGGGAAGCGGGATGGGTGTCAGGCAGGCGGGCGCGGCCGGGACCTTGCAGCTTCTCGCGGAACGTGCCGGGCGCATAGGCGGTTTTGTAGGCGCCGCGGCGCTGCAATTCCGGGATCACCAGATCGATCATATCGGTGAAAGTCCCGGGCGTGACCACATAGGCCAGGTTGAACCCATCCACGTCGGTTTCCGCCACCCAGGCTTGCAGCGCGTCGGCGATCTCGGTGGGCGAACCAACCAGGACCGGGCTGCGCCCGCCGATCGCGGCATGAGCGCCGATCTCGCGCGGCGTCCATTGGCGGGTGGGATCGGCGATGGTGAAGGCTTCCAGCGCCGAGGTCATCGCGTCGTGCTCGCCGAAGCGGATCGGATCGTCCGGGGGCAGCTTGGAGAAATCGATCCCGGTCCACCCCGACATCAGCGTCAGCCCGCCCTGTTCGGACGCATGGGCGCGGTAGTCGGCGTATTTCTCGCGCGCGGCTTCGGCGGTGGTGTCGGTGATGATCGTCATCATCGTGAAGATGGTGATTGCGCCCGGATCGCGCCCGCATGCGGCAGCGCGACGGCGGATATCGGCAACCAGCGGGCCGACCACGCGCATCGATGGACCGTTGATGAACACGCATTCGGCGTGCTCCGCCGCGAACTGCCGCCCGCGCGTGGAGGCGCCGGCCTGGAACAGCACCGGCGTACGCTGCGGGGAGGGCTCGCAGAGATGGATCGCCGAGAGCTGAAAATACGGCCCGTCATGGGCAATGCGATGGATCCGCGACGGATCGGCGTAGCGGCCGGTGGCGCGGTCGCGCAGCACCGCGCC
>JAKAZJ010000172.1 GCA_021826565.1 Pseudomonadota bacterium
CCGGCGTTGCGCGCGTTCCTGATGCAGAACTTCATCCCCGGCCATAGCCCCGGCCCCGTTGGCGCCTGGCGGATCGGCCTGGCCGAGATCGTCGCCGCGCTGGAGACCCAGATCGGCGGCTGGGACGCCCCGGCCGGCGCCCGCTATGCCGGCCCGGTGATGGTGCTGGCCGGCGAATTGTCCGATTACGTCACCCAGGCCGATCGGCCGACATGCCGCGCCCTGTTCCCCGCCGTCCGGTTCGTGACCCTGCGCCATGCCGGCCACTGGCTGCACGCCGACAACCCGGAGGGGTTCCTGGCCGCCGTGAGCATTTTCCTCGATGCCGTCCAGGGAGAAGCCTGAATGCCGCGCCGTCCCCGCCCGCCGCAAAGTCCCCCACGCCTGACCCCACCTGGGCTGCCCCCATCTGAGCTAACCCCGCCTGGGCTCACCCCGCCTGGGCTAACCCCGCCTGGGCTGACCCAACTCGGCCGCCCCACGCCGCTTCCGGGCACGCCCGACGCAGCGGTGCTGGAGCGCGTGCCGAACCCGGCCACCGATCGCGCCTATGTGATCCGCTTCGCCTGCCCCGAGTTCACCGCGCTCTGCCCGCTGACCGGCCAGCCGGACTTCGCGCATCTGGTGATCGACTACATCCCCGCGGCCTGGATCATCGAGAGCAAGTCGCTGAAATTGTTCCTGGGTTCGTTCCGCAACCATGGCGCGTTCCACGAGGCCTGCACGATGACCGTCGCTGCCCGTCTGGTCGCGGCGATCACCCCGGTGTGGCTGCGGATCGGCGCCTATTGGTACCCGCGCGGCGGCATCCCGATCGACGTGTTCCATCAGACCGGCACGCCGCCCGAGGGGGTGTGGATCCCACCCCAGGATGTGCGCGGATATCGCGGTCGCGGCTGATTCGCGCAGCTTCCGAGGGAGTAACCGCGCGGCGGCACCCGATCCAGGCCGTGGGCGGCTGCGATCCCATCGCGGCCGCGGGGTTGACACCTCACCGGGCCGCCCATCGCTGGCCCAGCGAGGGCGTTCGCGGCCGTCTCGCCCCGCTCCCACCCGCGGCCTCCAGGGCTTGAGCCGCCAGCCTCCCGGGGGCTATGGGGCGGAACCAGCGCAAGGGGCGGAGCCGATGTCGCAGCAGAGTTCCGAAGCCCCCCGTGCGGTTCGGGTCGGCCCGCACGCGATCGGCAACCATCTGCCGTTCGTGCTGATCGCGGGGCCATGCCAGATCGAATCCCGCGCCCATGCGCTGGAAGTGGCAGCCGCGCTGGCCGAATTATCGGCCGCGACCGGGGTGGGCGTGATCTACAAATCGAGTTACGACAAAGCCAACCGCACCTCGGCCACCGCCGCGCGCGGGATCGGCATGGTCGAGGGTCTGGCGATCCTGGCGGAAATCCGCGCCGTCACCGGCCTGCCGGTGCTGACCGACGTGCATCTGCCCGACCATTGCGCGCCCGCCGCCGAGGCGGTGGATGTGCTGCAGATCCCCGCCTTCCTCTGCCGCCAGACCGACCTGCTGCTCGCCGCCGGCGCCACCGGACGCGCGATCAACGTCAAGAAAGGCCAGTTCCTGGCGCCGTGGGACATGGCGAATGTGGCCGCCAAGATCGCATCCACCGGCAACCGCAACATCCTGCTATGCGAACGCGGCGCCAGCTTCGGCTACAACATGCTGGTGAGCGACCTGCGCGCGCTGCCGATCATGGCGCGCACCGGCTATCCGGTGGTGTTCGACGCCACCCATTCGGTGCAACTGCCGGGCGGGCAGGGGACATCCTCGGGCGGGCAGCGGGAATTCGCGCCGGTGCTGGCGCGTGCCGCGCTGGCGGTGGGTTGCGCGGCGGTGTTCATCGAGACGCATCCGGATCCGGACCAGGCGCCCTCCGACGGGCCGAACATGATCCCGCTGCGCGCGATGCCGGCGCTGGTGGCGCGGCTGGCTGCGTTCGACCGGTTGGCGAAGGGGGCGTAGGGCGGCGCGACAGATCGTGCGGCATCTTCGCGCGCCGCGCCCTACCGCGCCGCCCCCATCCCCTGGGCCGTCCATAGCAACGGCGCGCCGCTGACCCGGATTCCCCCCGCCCCCGGCCGGTCGATATCGACCACGACGACGATCGAGAACGTGACCAGCCCCAGCAGCAGGCATGTCATCACCACGTCGCGCGCGCCGCCCAGGCCGAAATGATATCCCATCGCACCGGCCGCCAGCAGCGAAGCGCCGAGCAGCAGCGCCAGCAGGTAGCTCGGCACGTGGCTCGTGAAATCGCGTCGCGTGACCAACTGCGCGTCGAACGCGTCGTTCAGCGCGCGCAGCAGCAGGCCGCTGATCGTGGTCGGGGCGGCGCGCGCGATCCGGCCTGCGGCCGCCCACATCCGGGCTTGCAGCGCCGCAATCCGCGCCGGGTGCCGCTCCGCCACGCCGGCGGCGACCGCCTGGTGGCGGAGCACCACGTAGGCGCGCAGCGCCGCGGCGATGCTGTGTGCGTCCGGCCCGCCGATCGCCTGGGCGCGGAGGAAGGCGGTGCCGATCGCGTTGGCCTCGTCCAACACGGCATGGCGCCGCTGCTCGTAGCGCGCGCTGGCCATCGACAGCGCAATCCCCAGCAGGAACGCGAAGCTGCCCAGCATCCCGGTCGTGACGAAGCCCACCGCGGCCTGCGCGCCGGGTGGCGCACCACGGCGCTGGCGGCGCAGGCCGACGCGAAATCCGGTCTCGACCGCCGCGACCAACAGGACCAGCACCACCGCGCCGAGCACGCCCAGCCCGGCCTCGGCGAGCCGGCCGATCGGGTCGAACCCTATCTCCGGGAGCGCGGGCGGCACGCGCGGTTACTCGGTCCGCGCGAGCATCGGTCCCAGCTTCCGCCCGGCAAACAGATGCACGTGCAGATGCGGCACTTCCTGGTGCGAATCCGGCCCCGCATTGGCCAGCAGCCGATACCCCGGTGCCTCCAGCCCCAGATCCCGCGCCACCTGGCCCACCGCGCGGACGAACCCCACGATCTCCGCCTCCGACGCGGCGGCCGAGAAATCCGCGAACGAGCAGTACCGCCCCTTCGGGATCA
This sequence comes from Pseudomonadota bacterium, assembly GCA_021826565.1. Next base: position 3,066 of record JAKAZJ010000172.1, read on the forward strand.
CCAGCACATGCAGCGGCGCCTGGGGATTGATGTCGTGGAACGCCAGCGCCCACGGATCCTCGAACAGCTTCCGGCACGGGATCTCGCCGCGCAGGATACGGGCAAAGATATTGCTGTCGTCGTACGGCGGCAGGGCGGACACGGCCATCGCATGGCTCCGTTACGGAATCTTGGTGGTCCTGACCCCCATCGCGCCGGGCAGCGCCTGGGCGCGGGAGGCTTTTTCGGCAATGCCGCTGATCCCTTCGCGCCGCCGCAATTCCGCCCAGACCAGATCGGGCGTGATCCCGGCCGAGACCCACAGAACCAGCAGATGATAGAGCACATCCGCGCTCTCGCCCACCAGCGCCTCGCGGTTGCCGGAGACCGCCTCGATCAGGCACTCCACCGCTTCCTCGCCGAATTTCTGCGCCACTTTCGCCGCGCCGCGCGCCAGCAGCCGGGCCGAGTGGCTGACCGCCGGATCGGCCTCGCGGCGCGACAGCACGACCTCGAACAGCCGATCCAGCACCCCCGAGCCGGGCCCGATCGCCAATGGCGCCGTCGGCGGCGCCACGGCAGCGGCGGCGATGCGTCGTTTCGCTTTGTTGGAGGCGGCCGGCTTGCGCGCACGCTTGGTCGCGGTCGGCTCGCGCTTCTTCGTCCCGCGTTTCTTCGTGGCTTTGGCCATCGCTATGCCGCCGCCCGCGGCAGCCGCACGGGTAGCCCGGCCGCCGCCAGCGCCGCCTTGACCTCCGCGATCCGGAACGTGCCGAAATGGAACACCGAGGCAGCCAGCAGCCCGGTTGCCCCGGCCTGCGCGCCTTCCACGAAATGCGCCAGCGTGCCCACGCCGCCGGAGGCGATCACGGGCACCCGCACCGAAGCGCACACCGCGCGCAGCAACGCGAGATCGAAGCCGCGCCCGGTGCCGTCGCGGTCCATGCTGGTCAGCAGAATCTCGCCCGCCCCCGCGGCCGCCACGCCGCGGCACCAGTCGATCACGTCGATCCCGGTGCCGCGCCGCCCGCCATGGGTGAACACTTCCCAGCGTCCGGGGGCGGATTCCTTCGCGTCCACCGCGACCACCACGCATTGGCTGCCGAATTTCTCGGCGGCTTCGGCGACCAGCGCGGGGCGCGCGACGGCGGCGGAGTTGATGCTGCATTTATCCGCGCCGGCCAGCAGCAGTTTGCGCATGTCCTCGGTGCTGCGCACGCCGCCGCCCACGGTCAGCGGCAGGAAGATGCGCGCGGCGGTGCGCGCGACCACGTCCAGGATCGTGTCGCGGTTGTCGGAACTGGCGGTAATATCCAGGAATGTCAGCTCATCGGCTCCGGCGGCGTCGTACAGCGCCGCCTGCTCCACCGGGTCGCCGGCGTCGCGCAGCGCGACGAAATTCACGCCTTTCACGACGCGGCCGTCCTTCACGTCCAGACAGGGGATGACGCGGAGCTTCAACATGATGACGGTTTTCTTACACCCATGCGCCGTGACCGAGGCAAGCCCCGGCAACCCGCGTGGTGCGGGCCTCCAAAAAACCCCATTACGCCAGCGCCGCCAGCGCCGCCGCGGGGTCGATCCGCCCGTCATATAACGCCCGTCCCACCACCACGCCGGCCAGCGACGTCCCCGGCGCCGCGTGCCGCAGCGCTGCCAGATCCGCCAGTCCGCCCACCCCGCCCGAGGCGATCACCGGCACCGCGACCAGCCGCGCCAACGCAACGGTCTGCGCCAGATTGACCCCGCTCAGCATCCCGTCGCGGGCGATATCGGTGTAGATCAGCGCCGCCGCACCGGCTTCTTCCATGCGCGGCGCGAACTCGGTGGCGGCGAGCGTGGTGGTCTCGGCCCAGCCCTCGGTGGCCACGAAGCCATCGCGCGCATCGATCCCCACCACCACCTGGCCGGGGAAGCGCCGGCAGGCTTCGCGCACCAGCGCCGGGTCGCGCGCCGCCACGCTGCCCAGGATCACGCGGCGGATGCCGGCGCCAAGCCATGCCTCGATCGCCGCCAGATCGCGGATCCCGCCGCCGAGCTGCACCGGCAGGGTCACCGCGCCCAGGATCGCCCGAATCGCGTCCCCGTTCACCGAACGTCCGGCGAAGGCGCCGTTCAGATCCACCACATGCAGCCAGGCAAATCCCGCGTCCTGCCAGGCGCGCGCCTGCGCCGCCGGGTCCTCGGCATAAACCGTGGCGTCCGCCATCTCGCCCCGGCGTAGCCGCACGCAGCGCCCGTCCTTCAGGTCGATCGCGGGGTAGAGGGTCAGGCTCACGCGTTTTCCTCGCGCTCGCGCGCCGCGCCCGGTTGCAGCGTCTTGTAGTAGAAATATCCGCGCACCGTGCGTCCCTCCACCCTGGCATAGGCCGGGTGCACGCCCCAGCGTACGAAGCCCAGAGATTCGTAAAGATGCAGCGCGGCAGACTGGGTTTCGCGTACGTCG
>JAKAZJ010000173.1 GCA_021826565.1 Pseudomonadota bacterium
ATCGCCGGCGCGAAACGTCGGCGGCGACGTGTACGCCGCCGCCGCCAACCCCGCCAGCGCCTTCACCGAGATCACGGCGCGCCTACTTCGCGGTCTGCGCCGGCGTGGGGCCGCTGACCGGCACCGGCGTGACCGCCATCACCGTGCCGCTGACCGGAACGCCCGCCGCCGTCGCCGGCTGCGTCATCAGCACCGGCATCCCGTGCAGCGCGGCACACGCGGCCGCCACCGCCGGGTGGATCGCCGTCAGGTCCACCTGCGCCACCGCCGCGCCCGTCGCGCCGCCCACGCTGGCCAGCGCCGCGTCGCCCAGCGGCACGATCTGGCCGTCCACCACGCACGCCTTCTGCACCACGCTCAGCGCCCGCTGCGCCGAACACGCGCTCAGCGCGCCCGCACCCAGCACCAGCACCGCCAACGTCCCCAGCGCGCGCAGCATGGCGCCCCCGTCGCGCCCCGCAGGCGCCACCGGTGCGGGCGCTGGCGCCGGAACGGGCATCCGCGCCAGCGCGGGCGTCGCGGGGATCAGCCGGGTCAGCTCGGCCGAGACCATCTCTTCCACATGCGCCGGCGTCAGCCCCAGCGCCTTCAGGGCGTCCGGCACCCGCCGCACCACGTATTCCACCCCGGATGCGACCGCGCCGTTGCGCAGTGCCCCCGACGTCGCGTCCTCGAGGGCGCCGGCCTGCACCACCTGCGCGGCGACGGCCGCGCCCCGACGCACCGCGCCGTCGATGATCGCCGCCTGGGCGGCGTTGATCTGCCATCCGAACGCCCGGCGCATGGCGGGGACGACGAACGGGATCGCCGCCGTCACCGCCGCCGCTGCCAGCGGCACCAGCTGCGCCGCCGCGGTCAACACTTCACTCATCCTCGCCTCCTGCCAAAGCCGCCGATGCGGCCGAAATCCGATAGAGCCGCGCGAACCACCCGCGCTGGAACCGCGCCGATCCTTGCGAATAGGCGATGGCGCGGGCGACGAAGACCGCCCGCAGCACGGAATGCACGGGCGATGCGCGCACCGCGCTCAAGGTCTCCGTCCCGACCACCCCGTCGGCGTTCACGTGCACCGCCTGCTGCAACGCGCGCGCGGCGAACCCCACACCCTGGTTGACCGCTGAATCGAAGGTCATCACGCCCACCCCGGCGGGAAGCGCGTCGCCGGCGATCGGGTCCCAGTAGGCGCGCCGGTAGATCGCGCGGGCCGCGGCTTCGGCAACCGGGAACTGCAACGTCGGGAATGACGCGGCTGAAAGTCCCATATCGGTGCCGCGGCACTCCCCGCGTCCTACCGCGCCGCCCGTCCAGTTGCCCGGATCCCAGTAGAACTGCGTGAAGCCGCCTTCCTCGCCCAGCACCACCAGGCGAAACGCACGCAGAAATGCGGGGGACGGATCGCTCACGCGGGCACCGGGATCAGGATGTCTCGCGTGAAACATGGCAGACGCGCCGTCGCGGCGCCCATGCCCTTGGCGGAGGGCATCACGCCCGTGCCCGCTGCGGCATCGGCAGCGCCAGCTGGGCGTCCTCGGTGCGCTGCCGTAGCATGACGCGAACGGTGTTTTCAACCACCCCCAACCGCCGCGCAATCGCCGGGTAGCTCAATCCGCGCGCGTGATAGATGCGCGCCCGCCACGCGCCGGCCCATTTCCCGCGCGCGAGCGGCACGCGGATATGCTCACCCCCGAAATGCAGCGCCAGCGCCTGCGCCGCCGGCAGCCCGATGATCCGCGCCAGTTCGCACCCCGCGTCCGGCCGCGCCGGCACATAAACCCGCGTGCCGCCGCGCGCCTCGATCAGCGCCAGCGTGCCGTCCTCGCCGATCGGCGCGATCAGCCACTCGAGCTCGGCCGGGGCGGCACGCGGCGTGTTCATCGGGGGCGCTTGCGGCTCACGTTGCCGCTCCCGCGCGCTGCACCCGCGCCAGCCACCCCTTGAGCCCTTCGATCACCTTCCGCGCCTCGGCCGGGTCCAGCCATTCCGGCGCGCCGACGCCGGCGGGGTTCTTGCGCGACATTGTCTGGCGGCGGCAGAACGCCCGCAGCACGTCATCGTCGGCCGCGTCCAGCAGCGGTTTCAGGTCGCCCCAGATCGCCCAGATCTTCCGCACATGCCCGCGCGCGTCCCGCTGGCTGGGCTTCGGGACGAAGCCCAGCCGCTCGAACTCCTTGAGCACGCGGATCAGCCCGACATCGGGCGCCCCTCCCGCGCTGTCCACGCCGGCGACGCGCAGCAGCATCGCGCGGTAGGAGGAATCCTCCATCGCCAGCTGCTTCCGCGCGACATGAATCTTCGCCAGCAGCACGGCGCGGCGCGGGGGGGTGGCCATCAGCGGTTCTCCGGCCCGTGTCGCCTGTCGATCTGCCGGTCGCGGACGACCTTGGCGAGGAGGCACCAGACAAAGACGATGACGCAGTCGATCGCCACGCCGCCGACGATCGGCCCCGCGAACCGGAGCGCGATCCCGAGGTCTCGGAATGTGCCGATCACGGCAGCCTCCGGGGCGGCTGCCGGCGCGGTTGGTTCGGGATCAGCGGCACGAACGGCGCGCGCGCCGGCGGCTCGGCGCGCGGGGGCACCGGCGCGGCTGTCGCCTGCGGCGCCTTGAACCACTCGGGCAGTTCCACCTCGATCCAGTCCGTGCTGTAGTCGAACTCGCAGATGGCGTGCAGCTTCTGCGTCGGCAGCCACGCCGGGCGCGGCAGAAGCACGCGCTTCGCCGCGGTCGAGTTTCGGCCGCCCCCATGCCCGAACATGCACGCAGCCCCGGCTTCCAGCCGCAGCACCTGGCGCGCGCCGTCGATCCCCCGCCGAACCTTCACCGTTCTCGCGGCCATCAGCGCACACCCGTCGAACTCGGGCACGCTGAACGTGATCGTCACGAGCGGGCGTCTACCCGAGGCCGAGGACGCGGTGATCTTCACCCCGTAGCGTCGCCGAGCAGCGAGCGCGTGCGTTCTGGGCATTTCATCGGACCATTCCATCACACCACCTCCGCCAGCTCGGCCTCGTGCGGCGCGACCACGAACTCCTCCTCCTGCGTCACCCGGATGCCCGCGATCCCCGCCACGGCGTCCGGCTCGGCCAGGATCGCCTCCTTGTTCACCTCCTGCTTCTCGCGGATGAACCGCAGGAGCCCGCGCTCCCGCAGCGCCGCCAGCACGTTCTCCACCCCGCGCAGCAGCACCGATGGGGGCGTCATCCGCCAGCGCACTTCCCCGGTGGTGAACACCGCCGTCTTGGTCTTGCCGCCGGCGGTCAGCTCCGCGCGGTGCGCCTCGCACCACGTCTGCACGCCGGTCTGCAGCGCGGCCAGCCGCGCGCCCAGCGGCTGCGCCTCGGCCTCGAACTGCGCCCGCGTCTTCGCGACCGCGTCGCCCATCGCCGCTTCGATGCGCCTGCGCTCGCGCATCAGGCGCCCCATCTCGGCGATGTCCGCCGCCACCTGCTCGCGCGTCTGCGGCACCAGCACCGCCTGCGCGGGCGCCTTCACCCGCGCGTTGCTGCCAGTTTTCATGGCCCCACTCCCAGCCGTTGTTGAACGCGCAGCATCGCCTGCGCCACGTCCGGATCGGTCGCGATCCGCGCCTCCGTCGCGCGCACCCCGTGCAGCACCGTGCTGTGGTCGCGCCGCAGCAGTTGGCCGATCCGCGGCAGGCTGGCGGCGGTGTGCCGCCGCGCCACCCACATCGCCGCCTGCCGCGCCCACGCGACCTGCTGGGTCTTGCGGCGCCCGCGGATCGCCTCCACCGGCACCGCGAACTCGGCCGCCACCGCGGCCAGCGCGTCGCCCATGCTGATCACGCGCGCCTCCATCGCCGGCGCGCGGTCAGCGGCACCAGCGCGGGGTGTCCCGCCGGCAGCCGGTGGCCCGCCAACCAGCGGCTGACCTCGTCATCCGTCATGCGGTCCAGGTGCACCTCCTGCACCAGCGCGGCGCGCTGCGTTTCCGCCGCCGCCGCGTCCAGGCAGCCCATCACGAACCGCCCGATCAGCGCGCGGATCATGGCGCCCACTCCCGCCGCGCCAGCGGCTTCTCGCGCAGGTCCAGCACGTTCTCGGCCGCGATCAGCAACCCCTTGGCGATCAGCTCGCAGTCCATCGCCGACAGCGTCAGCCCGTTCTTGGCCGCATCCACGAAGATGCTCGCCACCGCGGCGATCCGCGTCGCCACGTCTTCCAGCCGCTCGTTGTCCATCACGCGGCCTCCGCCAGATCCGTCGCGGACAGCTGCCGATAGGCCACCAGGATGTGGTTGTCGGCCAGCGGCACGTGCTCGGCCGCCGCCATCATGTGCGCCATGCGCAACGTCTTGGTCATCCCGCGCAGCGCGCCCGGCTTCCGCGCGATGGTGTGCAGCAGCTTCCGCTCCGGCGTGCTCTGCACCCCCCAGGCGTCCAGCAGCACGTCCACGTCCTTCGCCAGCGGCTTCGCCCCGCGCGGCAGCCGGAACCCGACGCGGGAGAACAACTGCGCGAACGCCGCCGTGCGCGTGCCGCCTTCCAGGCGGGCGTAGATCGTCTCGTTCCCCACCAGCACCACGCCGACATGCGCCAGGTCGTGGATCGTCCGCAGCTGGTCCAGCGCCGCCGTGCTCAGGTGCTGCGCCTCGTCCACGATCAGCAGCGCGCCGCTGTCGCGCAGCTTCCGCACCACCGCCCGGCTCGCCATCTGCGCGGTGTATTCCCGCGGAATCCCCAGCGTCTCGCTCACGTCGTCCAGCAGCATCCGCGGCGTGGCGAAGCAGGGCTCGGCCGTCATCAGCCACACATTCGGCGTCCGCGCCCGATACGCCTGCGCCGCCATCGTCTTGCCCACCCCGGGGCCCCCCGTGATCACGGCCAAATCCACCATGTGCTGGGCGTGCGCGAACACGTTCTGGAACGCCTCCGCGCTGGGCGTCATCAGGAACCCCGGCGCCGACGGCGCCAGCGCCCGCGTCTCCTGCTGGATCTTCCGCGCTTCGATCCAGCGCTTCGCCTGCGCGCCCACCCGGTCGCCGCGGCCGTTATAGGTCGCGCCCATCCACGAGCTGAACGTGCCGTAGGGGATCGCCGCCCCGCGTGCCACGTCCGTCATCGACAGATCCTCGTCGGCCATCACCGCGCGGATCTGCGCGCGGATCGCCTCCTGCTCCTCCGCGCTCACGCTCAGGGCTGTCGTGCCCAGGTCAACCATGCTATTCACTCCGTTGTTGGGGTTACGCGTTCCGGGACCGGCGGGTTCCAGCCGCCGGTCTCGGTCTCCTGGCCCACCACCCGCAGCCCGCGGCTCGCGGTGTTCGCGCGGATGGCGCGCAGCAGCCTCTGTTCGTCCTCGGATTGTTCATCGGCGCGCGGCGTGATCTCCGGCCGCAGCGCGGTATTGCCCGCCACCAGCCGCAGCACTTTCGGCTCCGGCGTCGGCGCCGGCGGGGGCGCGTTCGGCAGCAGCGCCGCCACCTCGCTGATGCTCAGCTTCCGCTCCGCGGC
>JAKAZJ010000174.1 GCA_021826565.1 Pseudomonadota bacterium
GGGTCGCGTCCGGGGCCGGCGCGTCCCAGGCCGGCACGTGCGGGGCCAGCCGGTCTTGGCCCAGTGCGTTCGGGGCGGGGGCGTTCGGGGCGGGGGCGTTCGGGGCGGGGGCGTTCGGGGCCAGCGCGTCCTGGGCGGGGGCGTCCTGGGCGGGGGCGTCCTGGGCGCGTGCGGCGCGATCCGCCGCCACTTCGGCAACCGCTTGCGCCATGCCGCGCAGCTTCCGGCGCACCGGGATCAGCATCAGCCGCGTGAACAGGTTCACGCCGGTGGCCTGGGCAATCGCCGCGCACAGATCCTCGATCAGCTTGAGGAGGAGGAGGACAGGATCGGGCGGGGCGTCGGTCACGAGCGCATTATGGCCGTAAAATCCCTGATAGTTCGTTAACGCGGCGAGGGAAATTTTTGCCTCCCCCTCAGGGGCGGGGGGGACGGCCATCTGTGCATGAACGCGCTCGGGTGGATGGCCGGCTCAAGACCGGCCATGACGGAAGCGCGCGATGTGGGGGGCGCGGGAGTGGGAGTGGAGCTGGGGCCTTGCCGCGCCTGCCGTCACCCGCGCCCGGCCTCCAGCCGGTCCAGCCGCAGCCGGTGGTGCCCATCGGTCAGGCGGCGCGCGGCCAGCACGGTCACCGCGACCGCTGCCAGTCCGCTGCCGCCGGCCAGCAGGAAGATGATCAGAATCTGGTATTTCGCCGCCTCCAGCGGGTCCATCCCGGCCAGGATCTGCCCGGTCATGATCCCGGGCAGGGTCACCACCCCGGCCGCCGACATCGTGTTCACGATCGGCAGCAGCGCCCGGCGCACCGCATCGCGCACGAACGGGCGCATCGCCTGGCGGATCGGCGCGCCGAGACATAGCTGCGCCTCGATCGCCGCCCGGCCGCGCGCCACCCCCGACAGCAGCGCGTCCAGCGCCAGGCTGGCCCCGTTCAGCACATTGCCCAGGATCATCCCCGACAGCGGCACCGCGTAGCGCGGATCGTACCAGGGCGAGGGCCGGATCGCCGTGGTCAGCGCCAGCACCGCGGTCAGGAACGTCGCGAACGCCACCGCCGAGGCCCCCACGGCCAGATTCCCCCGCCGTTGCAGCCGCTGTTCCGGCCGCGCCGCCACCTCGCGCGCCGCGACCGCGACCATCGCCAGGATCACCCCCAGGGTGACCAGCGGGTTGGCGATCGCGAACACCGCGCGCAACACCAGCCCCACCGCGATCAGCTGCACCACCATCCGCGTGGCCGCGAAGGCCAGCCGCCGATGCAGCCCAAGCCGCAACCAGACCGACAGCCCGCCATCGGCCAGCAGCAGCACCGAGGCCAGCGCCAGGTCCGGCCAGGTCAGCAGGATCGGCGTCATGGCAGGCTGCGTCGTTCAGGCCGGCGCGACCCGGCGATGAAATGCCGCGCTGCCTCCCGGGGCGCGTCCATGCCGGTCAGGCCAAAGCGGCATCGACGATCGCGAAGCCGACGCTGGTGTTGCCCTGCCATTCCTCCAGCCGCAGCTGCCCCGCCAGATGCACGGGCACGCCGGCGCGGCCCATCAGCCAGTCCGCCAGGGCGCCGTCGCGGGCGCGGAACAGCATCGCTTTCAGGCGCGGCCCGCCGCCCTCGCCCTCGATGAAGCTGCGGATCACGGTGCCCTCGCGGCCGACGCGGTCGGCGCGCACCACGCGGGCGCGCGCGAGGGCGAAGACCGGTTCCTCGTTGCCCGGCCCGAACGGGGCGAGCCGCGCGACCGCGCCGGCAATCTCGGCCGTGGCGCCGGGGACGGTCAGCGCCCCCTCCACCCATAAATCGGCCGCGGCGGGCAGGGATGCGGCCGCGGCCAGACGTTCGTCCAGGAACGCGGCGAAGGCGGCGATGCCGGATTCCGGCAGCGAAAACCCCGCCGCCATCGGATGCCCGCCGCCGGTCGCCAGCAACCCGGCCTGCCGCGCCGCGATCACCGCCGCGCCCAGATCGATCCCCGGCACCGACCGGCCGGACCCTTTCGCCACGCCGTCCGCCACCCCGGCCACGCAGGCCGGCCGGTTGAAGCGCTCCTTGATCCGGCCGGCGACGATCCCCACCACGCCCGGATGCCAGCCGGCGCCGCTGACCACCAGGGCGGCGCGTCCGGCCGCGGCCTGCACGCCGGCCGCGTGCAGCGCCGCGTCCAGCATTCCGGCTTCCACTTCCTGACGCTGGCGGTTGATGCCGTCCAGCCGTTCGGCGAGCGCGGCGGCTTCCGCCGGATCTTCGCATAGCAGCAGGCGCAGCCCGAGATCCGCTTCCGCGATCCGGCCGGCGGCGTTGATGCGCGGCCCCAGGCCGAAGCCGCAGGTCATCGCCGAGGGCGCGCCGGCCCGCTGCGCCAGCGCCAGCAGCGCCGCGATCCCGACCCGGCGCCGCCGCCCCATCACCTTCAGCCCCTGCGCGACCAGCGCCCGGTTCACGCCGGTCAGCGGCATCACGTCGCAGACGGTTGCCAGGGCAACCAGATCCAGCAATCCCAGCAGATCGGGTTCGGCGCGCGCGGCGAAAAAGCCGCGCCGGCGCAAGCTGCGCACCGTGGCGACCGCGGCCAGGAACGCGACCGCGGCGGCGCAGAGCAGCCCGCAGCCCGAGCAATCGTCCAGCCGGTTCGGATTGACCGTGGCGCGCACCGGCGGCGGCGGGCCCTCGGCCTTGTGGTGGTCCAGCACGATGGCGTCGGCCGCGCCGGACAGCACCGACAGCGCTTCGGCCGCGGCGGTGCCGCAATCGACGCAGACGATCAGGCTGGCGCCGCGCGCCACCAGCCCGCGCAGCGCCACCGGGTTCGGCCCGTATCCTTCGGTCATGCGGTCCGGCACATGGGTCACGACGGCGCAGCCAAGCTCGCGCAGCAACGTGACCATCAGCGCCGCCGAGCACGCCCCGTCCACGTCGTAATCGCCGAACACGCCGACGGTCTCGCCGCGCGCGGCGGCATCGGCCAGGCGGTCCGCGGCGGCATCCATATCGACCAGCCGCGACGGGTCCGGCAGCAGCGCGCGCAAGGTGGGGTCCAGGAAATCCGCCGCCGCCTCGATCGCCACGCCGCGCGCGGCGAGCAGCCGGCCGATCAGCTCCGGCACGCCGAGACGCTGCGCGATGCCGAGCCCGGTGCGTGCCTCCGCCTGGCGCCAGACCCAGCGCCGTCCGGTCAGGCTGCTGGTGACGTCAAGGGCGGCGTCCACTCAGTGTCCGACCCAGGTCTTGGTCTGGAAATTATGATGCCCCTCGACGAAGCGCACGGTGCCGGAGCGCGAGCGCATCACCACCGAATGGGTCACCGCGCCGCCGCCGAAGCGGCGCACGCCGCGCAGCATCGCCCCCGAGGTGACGCCGGTGGCGGCGAACATCACGTCGCCCTTCGCCATCTCGGCGAGCGTGAATTTGTGGTTCGGGTCCAGCACGCCCATGTCGCGGGCGCGCGCGATCTGGGCGTCGTCCTCGAACAGCAGGCGGCCTTGCATCTGCCCGCCGATGCAGCGCAGCGCGGCGGCGGCCAGCACGCCTTCGGGCGCGCCGCCGGACCCGAAATAGATGTCCACGCCCGAATCCGCGATCGCGGTGGCGATCACGCCGGCCACGTCGCCATCCGAGATCAGCATGATGCGCGCGCCGGCCTCGCGCACTTTGGCGATGATTTCCTTGTGGCGGTCGCGGTCCAGGATGCAGGCGACCAGGTCCGCGGTCTCGCAGTTCTTGGCGCGCGCGAGGTTGCGCAGATTCTCGCCCACCGTGGTGTCCAGATCCACCACGCCGTCGGGCAGCCCGCCGCCGACCGCGATCTTGTCCATGTAGATGTCGGGCGCGTGCAGGAACCCGCCGTTCGTGGCGAGTGCCACGGTGGCGATCGCGTTCGGTCCGCCCTTGGCGGTCAGCGTGGTGCCTTCCAGCGGGTCCACGGCGATGTCCATGGCCGGGCCGCCGGCGCCTACTTTCTCGCCGATGAACAGCATCGGCGCTTCGTCCATCTCGCCCTCGCCGATCACCACCGTGCCGTCGATCGCGACCGTGTCGAAGGCCTGGCGCATGGCTTCCACGGCGGCGCCGTCGGCGTCGTTCTTCTTGCCGAGGCCGATCCAGCGCGAGGCGGCGATGGCCGCCGCTTCGGTCACGCGGACCAGCTCCAGGGCCAGGTTGCGGTCGGTTACGTGGCCGGGGGGGGAATGGCCGGATGGGTTGGTCATGGGGCGGCTCCGTGGCGGGCGAGTCGCGCCAGGATAGCACGGCCGGTCAGGGCAGGGGACGCCAGGCGCCGGCGACATAGCCGTCCGCGTCCACGTGCTGCACCTGGCCGGCGATGACCGGACGCCGGCCGCGGCAGGCCCAGGCGAAGATGCTGTCATGACCGGACGCGAATAGCGGCACGAAGGTCGCGTTCGGGTGGGTGCGGCACCAGGCGCTGGCGCCGGTGTTGTGGCGGGCGGTGTTGGCCTTGCCGCAGTTCAGATTGGCCCCGGTCAGGCAGGCGAGCATCCGGCCGTGCCGGTCGCGGCGCAGCACGCCGTTGCGGACCACTTCGGCCGGAGTCATGCGGGCGTGGAAGACGCGGGCGACTTCCGGGGCGAGCGACAGCGGAATCGGTCCCGGTGGCGCGGCGCGCGCGCAGCCGGCCAACGCGAGGAAGACTGGGACCAGGAAGGCTGGGACGAGGAAGGCTGGGGCGAGGCAGCGCCGGAGGGGTGCGGCTGCGGCTGCGGGGGGGCGCGCTACCATGCGCCGCGCGTGTCGATCACGAATTTGTCCTTCAGCAGATCGCGATCCACCTGCAGGAACGCCTGATGATCGACCAGCAGCAGCACCAGATTCGCCCGTTCCAGAGCCGCATCGAAATCGGCCAGCGCCAGGCCGAGCGAGGCAAGCTCCGCCGGCAGCGCGGCGATATGCGGCTCCACCACCAGCAGCTCGCCCAGCTTCGCCTCCGCCAGCTTGCGCACGATTCCCACCGCCGGGCTTTCGCGCAGATCGTCCACGTCTTTCTTGTAGGCGAGACCGAGGCAGGCGATCACCGGGTGCTTCAGCGCCGCCGCCCGCTCACGCACTTTCGCCACCACGAAATCGGGCTTGGCGTCGTTGATCTCGCGCGCCGCGCGGATCAGGCGGGCTTCCTCCGGCGCGCCGGCGACGATGAACCACGGATCGACCGCGATGCAGTGCCCGCCCACGCCGGGACCGGGGCTGAGGATGTTCACGCGCGGGTGCAGGTTGGCCATCGCGATCAGGTCCCACACATTGATCCGCAGCTTGTCGCAGATCACCGAGAGTTCGTTGGCGAAGGCGATGTTGACGTCGCGATAGGCATTCTCGGTCAGCTTCGCCAGCTCGGCGGTGCGCGCCGTGGTCACCCGGCACTCGCCGCGCACCACCATCTGATACAGCGCCAGCGCCCGCTGCGCGCAACGCCGGCTCATGCCGCCGATCACGCGCGGGTTGTTCACCACCTCCTCC
>JAKAZJ010000175.1 GCA_021826565.1 Pseudomonadota bacterium
GACGTTGATGGCCGACTATGACGCACTGGTCCGCAAGCACCCGGACGAAGTGGCGCGCGTGATCGGCTGATCCCCCTCCCCCTCTCCTCCGCTTGGGGGAGAGGGCCGGGATCAGGGGGCTTCCCCCCCGCCACCGCGTTGCAACGCCGGCGGGCTGATCCTACCGACGCCCGCCTATACTGCTGTCCCGCCTACCCCAATCGTCCGTGGCAGTGCTTGTATTTCCGCCCCGATCCGCACGGGCAGGTGGCATTGCGCGGCGTCGCCCGCCAGGTAGCGGGGTCGGCCGGATCGATCGCCTCGGCCCGCAGCGGTTGTGCCGCGAGCGCCAGCGGGGGCGCGAGCGTTGCCAGATCGCCCGCCGCGTCGCCGAACGCAGCAGCGGGGCCGAACGCCGACACGGGATCGGGGTGCAGTTCCAGGAACTGCATCTCCTGCGGCTCCCAGGTCAGGCCGCCGGGCGTGTCCGGGGAGAACTCCACTCGCGCCAGCTCGGCGGTGACACGTTCCTTGAGCTCGTCCAGCATCGCGTTGAACAGGGCGAAGGCCTCGGCCTTGTATTCGTTCAGCGGGTCTTTCTGGCCATAGGCGCGCAGCCCGATGCCCTGGCGCAGATGGTCCAGGGCGTACAGATGTTCCTTCCACACGGCGTCCAACACCTGGATCAGCTGCGCCTTCTCGATGAAGCGCATCAGCTCGGGACCCATATTGGCCGCTTTCGCCGCCATCATCTGTTCGGCCGCCTGTTCGATGCGCTCGCGCAGATGGACTTCGTCGATGCCTTCCTCGCGGCCCCATTCCGCCACCGGAAGATCGAGGTTCAGCACGCGCGCCAGATCGGCCGCCAGCTCCGGCAGTTCCCATTGCTCGGCGAAGGCCTTCTCCGGCACGCGGCGGGCGACGAGTGCCGCGATCACCTCGGCGCGCATCCCGGCGACGGAGTCCGAGACGTCCTCGGCGCGCATGAACTCCTTGCGCTGGGCGTAAACCTCCTTGCGCTGGTCGTTCATCACGTCGTCGTATTTCAGCACGTTCTTGCGGGTGTCGAAGTTGCGGGCTTCGACTTTCTTCTGCGCTTTCTCCAGCGCCTTGTTGATCCAGGGATGCACGATCGCCTCGCCGTCGCGCAGGCCCAGTTTCTGCAGCATCCCGCCCATCCGGTCGGAGCCGAAGATGCGCATCAGATCGTCTTCCAGCGACAGGAAGAAGCGCGAGCGGCCGGGATCGCCCTGCCGGCCGGACCGGCCGCGCAGCTGGTTGTCGATACGCCGGCTTTCATGGCGTTCCGTGCCCAGCACGAACAGCCCACCGGCCGCTTTCACCGTTTCATGCGCCACCGCGAGCGCATCGCGGACTTCAGCCTCCTTGACCGCGCGCAAGTCGGGATCTTCCACGCCCGTCAGCGCCTTCTTCAGCCGCGTTTCCAGACTGCCGCCGAGTTTGATATCGGTGCCGCGGCCGGCCATGTTGGTGGCGATCGTCACCGCGCCGGGGGCGCCGGCCTCGGCCACGATTTCGGCTTCCTGCTCGTGGAAGCGGGCATTCAGGACCGCGTGGGGGATTTTCTTTTTCTTCAATATCTCAGACAGGACTTCACTTTTTTCGATCGAGACGGTGCCGACCAGGGTCGGCTGGCCGGTCTTGCGGGTCTCGTCGATCAACTCCGCCACGGCTTCGTATTTCTCGGCCGCGGTGCGATACACCTCGTCGTCCTCGTCGCGGCGGGTGACGCTGACATTGGTCGGAATCTCGATCACATCCAGCTTGTAGATCTCGGCGAATTCGTCGGCCTCGGTCGAGGCGGTGCCGGTCATGCCGGCCAGTTTCGGGTACAGCCGGAAATAATTCTGGAAGGTGATGGAGGCCAGCGTCTGATTCTCGGCCTGCACCTCCACATTTTCCTTGGCCTCCAGCGCCTGGTGCAGCCCGTCGGAATAGCGCCTTCCTTCCATCATCCGCCCGGTGAATTCATCGATGATGATGACCTTGTCCTGGCGGACCATGTAATCCACGTCGCGGGTGAACAGCGTGTGCGCACGCAGCGATTGCTGCACGTGATGCACCACCGAGACGTTGAAGATGTCGTACAGGTTGCCCTCGGTGATGATGTCGGCCGCACGCAGCATCGTCTCGACCTGTTCGGAACCGGTCTCGGTCAACGAGGCGGTGCGGAACTTTTCGTCCTTGTCGTAGGTGGAATCATCCTTCACCAATTCGCGCATCACCACGTCCACCTGGCGATACAGGGTGGAGCTGTCTTCCGCCGGCCCGGAGATGATCAGCGGCGTGCGCGCCTCATCGATCAGGATGCTGTCCACCTCGTCCACGATGGCGAACGTGAAGTCGCGCTGCACCATCTCCTCGAGATGGTATTTCATGTTGTCGCGCAGGTAGTCGAAACCGAATTCGTTGTTGGTGCCGTAGGTGATGTCGGCGGCGTAGGCGGCGCGGCGGGCCTCATCGTCCAGGCCGTGGACGATGATGCCGACCGACAAGCCCAGGAAGCGGTAGATCTGGCCCATCCATTCGGCGTCACGCCGCGCCAGATAGTCGTTCACCGTGACCACGTGCACGCCCTTGGCGGCAAGCGCGTTCAGATACACCGGCAGGGTGGCGACCAGGGTCTTGCCCTCGCCGGTCTTCATTTCGGAGATCTTGCCGTCGTGCAGCACCATGCCGCCGATCAACTGCACGTCGAAATGGCGCTGGCCGAGCGTGCGTTTCGCCGCTTCCCGGACCACCGCGAACGCTTCCGGGAGCAGGTCGTCGAGCGTGGCGCCGGCGGCCAGGCGCTCGCGGAACGCGACGGTTTTGGCCGCCAGCGCCGCATCGTCCAGCGCGGCGATCGCGGGTTCCAGCGCGTTGATCTGCGGCACGCGGCGCTGATAGGATTTCAGCGCACGATCGTTGGACGTGCCGAACACGGCGCGGGCAAGAGCGGCGAGCATTGAGAACCTTCCGGACAGGCGCGAACGTCAGATAGGGTCCGTGCCCACCGGGGTCAACGAGAGACCGCGCCCGCGCCCGGGCGCGGGGCGAGGTTGCCCCCGCCCCCCACGCCCCGCTGGCTCACCCCGCTGGCGCGGTTCAGCCGCGCGCCAGACGGCGTCCGGCGTATTCGTCAACGAAGGACGGATCGGTCACGCGGCCGATATCGGACCGGGTCAGGCCGATATCGGACAGTTCCCGCTCCGACATGGCGGAAAGTTCCTGCACCGCCGAGCGCCGCTCGGCCCAACGGAGCAGCCGCGCCTGCGTCAGCTGGAACGCCAGCACCAGGCGCGCCCAACGGCCCAGCGGCTTCGCCGGCTCGTAATCGGCATCGTCCCAGGTGCTGTGGTAGGAGAAGCTCTGCGGCAGGTGGAAGGTGAGATCGGTCTTGGAAATAGGGGCAGACATGGGAAGCTCCCATCGGTTCCCTCGGGTCCGGCGCGTCGTCAATACGGCGGGGCGCCCCCGAGGCCTTTCGCAGTGCAACATAAGCGCGATCCGGCCCGCGATCAGTGCGGAGTCGGATGCGCTGCCATGCAGCAATCGCATAAAAGGTCAGATGCCTTGACCCATAACATCGCCGATCGTCTCGCCGCCCTCCGCGCGGTCCTGGCACGGGACGGGCTGGCCGGCTTCATCGTCCCCCGCGCCGACGAGCATCTGGGCGAATACGTGCCGCCATCGGCCGAGCGTCTGGCCTGGCTGACCGGCTTCACCGGCAGCGCCGGGATGGCGGTGGTGCTGACCGACCGCGCGGCGGTGTTCACCGATGGCCGCTACACGCTGCAACTGGCGGCCGAGACCGATCCGGCCTGCTTTGAAACGCTCCACATCGCGGAAACCCCGCCGCCGCGCTGGACCGCGCGCCACGCCCCGGCCGGCGCCGTGATCGGCTATGATCCGCGGCTGATCTCGGCCGACGGTCTGGCACGCTTCACCGAGGCCGGGCTGACCTTGCGCGCGCGCGCCGCCAACCCGATCGACGCGGTATGGCCCGACCGCCCTGCCGCCCCGGCCGCGCCGGCGGTGCCGCACCCGTTGGACTACGCCGGCCGGTCCTCGGCCGACAAGCGCGCCGATATCGCCGCCGCCCTGGTCCGCGACCGCCAGGACGCGGCGGTGCTGACCGATCCCGCCTCCATCGCCTGGTTGCTGAACCTGCGCGGGACGGACCTGGCGTTCGTGCCGGTGGCGCTGGGCTTCGCGCTGATCGATTCCGCCGGTGCGGTGCGGCTGTTCATGGACCCGGCCAAGCTGGGGCCGGAGACCCGCGCGGCGCTGGGCAACGACGTGACCGCCGAACCACCGGCGGCGCTGGAAGCGGCGCTGCGGACGCTTTCCGGCCGCATTGTGCGGCTGGACCCGCAGACCACCCCGGTCTGGTTTGCCGAGATTTTGCGGGCCGCCGGCGCGCACGTCGCCGACGCGGCCGATCCCTGCGCCCTGCCCAAGGCGATCAAGAACCCCACCGAGCAGAACGGCGCCCGCGCCGCCCATGCCTCCGACGCCGTCGCCCTGATCCGCTTCCTGCACTGGCTGGACGGCGCCGCCGGCGCCACCACCGAAGCCGAGGCCGCCGCCAGGTTGCTGGGCTTCCGCGCCGAACGCCCGGGCTTTCGGGGGGAAAGCTTCCCCGCCATCTCCGGCGCCGGCGAACACGGCGCCATCATCCATTACCGGGTGACGCAGGCAACCGACCGCCCGATCCGCCGCGACGAGGTGTATCTGATCGATTCCGGCGCGCAGTTCCCGGAAGGCACCACCGATGTCACGCGCACCGTCTGGACCGGGACCGGCCCGGCGCCGGCCGCGCCGCGCACCCATGCCACCTTGGTGCTGAAAGGCCATATCGCCGTCGCCACGCTGGTCTTTCCCGAAGGGCTGACCGGCGTCGCCATCGACGCCTTCGCCCGCCGCGCGCTGTGGCAGGCGGGGCTGGATTACGACCACGGAACCGGCCACGGGGTGGGCAGCTTCCTGTCGGTCCATGAAGGCCCGGTCAGCCTCTCGCGGCTGGCCCGCCCGGTGCCGCTGGCCGCCGGCATGATTCTGTCCGACGAGCCGGGCCTCTATCTGCCTGGGGAATACGGCATCCGGCTTGAGAACCTGTTGCTGGTCCAGCCGGCGCTGCCGGACGCCAGCCGCCGCTTCCTGGGCTTCGAAACCCTTACTCTGGCCCCGTTCGACCGCCGCCTGATCGACCCCGCCCTGCTGGATGCCCCCGAGCGCGCCTGGCTGGATACCTATCACGCCAGGGTGCTGGCCGCGGTGGGGCCGACGCTGCCGGCGGATACCCGCGCCTGGCTCGCCCGCGCCTGCGCGCCACTGTAAATATGACGGCAAATATGACGGCGTCGCGCCCGGTCAGCCTCAATCGCGCCTGGCTGCCGGGCGTGGACCAACTGCGCGCGCTGCTGGCGCTGCTGGTGCTGTTCTATCACGGGTATCTGCTGTTCTCGGCGCGGC
>JAKAZJ010000176.1 GCA_021826565.1 Pseudomonadota bacterium
TGAGTAATGAGAAATATAGCCCGCGCCGGCGCAGGATGATCAATCCGATCAGCAGCGCCAGCAACAGCGAGAAACCGGTGGTGAGGATCAGCGCGAACGCCTCATTGCCGATGCCGTGAAGCAGCAACAGCGCGGTGACGTAGCCGGCGCACCCGAAGAACACCGAAGCGCCAAACGGCACCAGCCCGGTATAGCCGACCAGCAGATTCACCGACGCACCGTACAGCGTGTAAATCGCGATCTCGGTGATCAGCGAATCCGGCGCGCCGATCGCGTGCCACACCAACGAAAGTGCGATGAGTACGACGGCGACCCACAGGACGGGATGCCGCAGGCCGGTCATTCGAAGCGCTCCCAACGCTCACCCAGCAGACCGCGTGGGCGCAGAAGCAGCACGATAGCCATGAAGATATACATGATCGCGCCGGACGCGCCGGGCGCAAACTGCACCGTCATCGTTACCACCTCCCCCACCATCAGCCCGGCGATGACCGCGCCGGGGAACGACCCCAGACCGCCGATCGTGACGATCACGAACGCCGGCATGATTGCGTTTTCCGAGATCGTGGGATCGACCGTCCATAACGGAGCGGCCAGCACGCCGGCGATGGCGGCGATGGCGCAGCCGAGACCGAACACACCGGTCAGCACGCGCGGCAGACGGATGCCAAGTAGCCCCACCATCTCGGGGTCCCGCGACCCGGCCCGCAGGATCCGGCCATAGGGCGTGTAATGCAGGAACGCCCATAGCAACACCAGGATCAGGACCGTGGTGACGAACACCGCAAACCGGTAGCGCGTGATCAGCAGCGGCCCCCACAGGTAGATCCCGGACAGGAACGACGGCTGGTTGAAGGGCAGTCCAAGCCCGCCCCAGATCCACTGGGTCAGCGCTTCCAGCATCAACGCCAGGGCAAACGTGACGATCAGGCTGATCAGCGGTTCCTTGTCGTAGAGATGGTGGATCAGCAGCCGCTCCACGACCACCCCCACCAGCCCCGCCAGAACCGGCGCCAGCAGCACCGCCGGCCAACCAAAATGATCGTACAGCACCACGGCGAAGTAGGCACCCATGGCGAAGAACGCGCCATGGGCGAAATTGACGATTCCCAACATCCCGAAGATGATGGAAAGGCCGATCGCGATCAGAACATACAGCCCGCCCAGAACCAGCCCGTTGGCGGCCTGCGACAAAACCAGCGACAGCATCGCGACCGGCCCCTTCGGCTCAGGCCGGCGGCATATGGCAACCGACATCGGCTTCGGTGCCGTAGACTGCGTTCAGATCGGCCTTATTCTTCGGCACTGTGGCGATGACGTCGAAGTAATCCCACTTATTCGGAATCTTCTTCTTCACCTGCACCACCAGGTTGGACAGCAGCATCTGGTGATCGAAGCCGCGATAGGACGCACCGGTATCAGGGTCGTGCCATTTCTCCAGCGCCGCGACGATCGCCGCCGCCTCGGTCGATTTCGCCGCGCCGATCGATTGGAACAACGACCGCGCCGCCTGCCAGCCCATCCAGGATTTGTCCGCCGCCGGCTTGCCGAACATCTTGAGGTGATCGGCTGCCATGCGCTTCTCGGCTGGCGTGTTGGCTGGGTTCATGTACCACCACAGCGAGGTATACAGCCCGGTCGCCGCCTTCGGTCCCACCGCCCAGAGATCGGTATCGCCGATCGCGATCTCGGAGAACGGGATTTTGCCGCGCATCCCCATCTCATCCCACTGCTTGAGGCAGGTGGCGAGATCGCCGGCCAGTCCGCCCAGCACCATGTCCGGCTTGGCGGCGCGTATCTTCAGGATATAGGCACTGTAATCGGCGGTGTTCAGGGGCACCGTGTCATCGCCCACGATCGTCCCGCCGGCCGCCTTCAGCAGCTTCTTGAACGACTTGGCGATGTCCTGGCCGAACGCGTAGTTCGCGGTCAGGAAGTACCATTTTTTGCCGTAATCCATCAGAAACGGGGCGAACATGCGGGCCTGCACATCCACCGGCGTGTTCAGCCGGAACGTGTAGCTGTTGCAGTTCTTGCCGGTCATCTCGGTGGCGGCGGCGTTGTTGCAGACATATGGGATTTTCAGTTCCTGCGCCTGCGCTTCCTCGGCCAGGGCGGACGAGCTCAGCGTGCCGCCCAGAATGGCGACCACTTTCTCCTCCTTTACCAGCTTGCTGAAATTCTGTTCTGCACCCTGGGTAGAGGGCTCGTCGTACCAGATCAGCTCAACCGGACGGCCGTTGATCTTGTGGCCGATCTCAGCCAGCGCAAGCTTGGTCCCGTACACAAGGTATTGCGATTGCGCAGCGATCGATCCGGTCTTGGCTTCCAACAAGCCGATACGGATCGGCGTGGCGGCGGAAGCCGGCCGGATGAACGGCATCCCGAGGCCGACAGCGGCACCCGCGCCAGTGGCGCCAAGCAACTGCCGGCGCGTCGCGCCCAGTGATTTTAGGGTCATTTGGTCGTACTCCTCCCGAAGGTCATGCATCCGGCCGCGTAGGGCCCTCCGGTGCCTAACCCGGGATACAACGCGACCGCAACCCCCCGTTTCCGAATCTGCTACGCTGCCCCGCCACGATGGAGCTACCGGAATGAGCGAGTCGATCGAACACGCGCGCGAGGGGATAGAGCGCGCGCACCACGCCCATCAGAGCGAAGGCGACACCGCCGACCGCTGGGTGGCGGTCCTGGTCGCGCTGCTGGCAGCCGCCCTGGCACTGGCCGAGGTGGGCGAGAAGGCGTCGCAAACCGCCTTCCTGATGGACCACATCACGGTGACCGACGATTACGCCTATTACCAGGCGAAGAATCTGCGGATCACGACGCTGCAATCCCGCAATGATATCCTGCGCGCCCTCCCCGGCGGCGACAGCCCGGCGACACAGGCGGCGGTCACCGCCGCCGATGCGGTCATCGCCCAGCTGCGCGACGACCCGAAGCAGGGCAACGGCATGAAGCAACTGCTGGTTCAGGCCGAGCGCCACCGGACACAAGCCGAACACGCGCTGCACCGCGAACACGGCTATGCCGGCGCCGCCGGAGCCTTGCAGATCTCGATCCTGCTGGCTTCGGTCTCCATCGTCACCCGGATGCCCGCGCTGCGCTGGGCGGCGGGTGTGATCGGCGGGCTGGCGATCGGGTTCGGCCTGGTGGTGTTCGGCGGGCTGATCTGAGCCTCAACCGAGCGTCACCAGTACGGGCACGTGGTCGGACGGCTGCGCCCGATCGCGTTCGGCGCGATCGGGCGCGGCCAGGGTCAGCCGCTCGGCAAGCTCGGCCGATAGCAGCACGTGATCGATGCGCAGCCCCGCATCGCGCGGCCAGGCGCCGGCCTGGTAATCCCAGAAGGTGAATATCCGCTCGTCCGGATGCAGCGCGCGCACCGCATCGGTCAGGCCCAGCCAGAGCAACTGGCGGAAGCGCGCGCGGGTTTCCGGGCGCACCAGCGCATCGCCGGGGTCGATCGCGCCCGGGGCGGCGTCCGCGGGCGTCGGGCAGACGTTGAAATCTCCGGCCAGAATCAGCGACCGCCCCGCTTCCAGCAGCGCCGCGGCGCGCGCAGCCAGGTGGTCCATCCAGGCCAGCTTATAGGCGTAGCCGGCCTCGCCCCCGGAATTGCCGTTGGGGAGATAGAGGCCGCCGATGGCGATCCCTCCGGCCTCGATCTCGATATACCGGGCCTGGGCGTCGTCCGGCGGCAGCCCCGGCAGGGCGCGGGCGGTCACGGTGAACGGAACCCGCGCCAGCACCGCGACGCCGTGATACGCTTTCTGTCCCACCACCGCGGCCTGATAGCCCAGCGCGCGGAACGCCTCGGCCGGAAACTGCGGCTCCTCGCATTTGATCTCCTGCAACAGCAGGATATCGGGGGCGACCCGTTCCAGCCAGGCGCTGACATGGGCCTCCCGCTGACGGATCGAGTTGACGTTCCAGGTGGCAAGCCGCATCGGCGGGGACTCCTCGGTCCCTCGGTATAGCCCGGTTTCCCCCCCTCGACAGCGGAGCCGCGCGGGGCCAGATCAGGGTCATGTCCGCCGCAATCCGCCCCGCGCCCCACCCGGTCCTGTTCATCCCGGAAAAACAGCCGGCGCGCCCGCGCACCCGCCGGCTGCGCGTGGTCTCCGACTACGAACCCGCCGGCGACCAGCCGCGGGCGATCGCCGAACTTGTGCGCGGCGTGGCCGCGGCCGAGCGCGACCAGGTGCTGCTCGGCGTCACCGGCTCGGGCAAGACCTTCACCATGGCCAAGGTGATCGAGGCGGTACAGAAGCCTACCCTGATCCTGGCCCCGAACAAGACCCTGGCGGCGCAGCTCTATGCCGAGATGAAGGGGTTCTTTCCCGACAACGCGGTGGAATACTTCGTATCTTACTACGATTACTACCAGCCGGAAGCCTACGTTCCGCGCACTGACACCTACATCGAAAAAGACGCCCAGATCAACGAGCAGATCGACCGCATGCGCCACGCCGCCACCCAGGCGCTGCTGGAGCGCAACGACGTGGTGATCGTGGCCTCGGTGTCCTGCATCTACGGTATCGGCTCGGTCGAATCCTACGCCCGGATGGTGGTGAAGCTGGAACAGGGCGGGCGAATCGACCGCGACAAGCTGGCGCGTGGTCTGGCCGAGCTGCAATACCGTCGCAACGACGCCGCGTTCCAGCGCGGCACCTTCCGGCTGCGCGGCGAGGTGGTGGACATTTTCCCCTCGCATTACGAAGACCGCGCCTGGCGCATCTCTCTGTTCGGCGACGAGATCGAAGCGATCCACGAATTCGACCCACTGACCGGGGAACGGACCGCCGCGCTGCCCGCCATCACGGTCTACGCCAACAGCCACTACATCACGCCGCGCCCTACCCTGGCGCAGGCGGTGGTCGATATCCGACGCGAGCTGAAATCGCGCCTGGACGAACTCACCGCAAGCGGGCGGCTGTTGGAAGCCGAACGCTTGCAGCAGCGCTGCACCTTCGATATCGAAATGATTGAAACCACCGGCTCATGTAAGGGGATCGAGAACTACTCGCGCTACCTGACCGGCCGCAACCCCGGCGAACCGCCGCCCACCTTGTTCGAATACCTGCCCGAGGACGCGCTGCTGATCGTGGACGAATCCCACGTCACCGTGCCGCAGATCGGCGGCATGTATCGCGGCGACTTCAACCGCAAATCGGTGCTGTCCGAGTTCGGCTTCCGCCTGCCCTCCTGCGTCGATAACCGACCGCTGAAATTCGAGGAATGGGAGAGCTACCGCCCGCTGACCCTGTTCGTCTCCGCCACCCCCGGCCCGTGGGAAATGGAACGCACCGGCGGGACCTTCGCCGAGCAGGTCATCCGCCCCACCGGCCTGGTGGACCCGGTGACCGAGATCCGTCCGGTGGAACGCCAGGTGGACGATCTGCTGGGCGAATGTCGCGCCGTTGCCGCGCGCGGCGGGCGGGTCCTGGTG
>JAKAZJ010000177.1 GCA_021826565.1 Pseudomonadota bacterium
TACGAACCGCTGGCCGAAGCGGCGCGCGGCCTGATCGCGCGGGGCGCGCGCGCGGTGGTGCTGGGCTGCACCGAAATCCCGCTGGCGATGGCGGCCGGCCCGGCGCAGGAGCTTGGCGTGCAGCTGATCGATTCGATCGATGCGCTGGCGCTGGCCTCGATCGGCTGGGCACGCGGGTAGGCGCCGTCCAGCCGCCGCACCGACCCCACCGGGACCGCCATGCCGCGAAACCCGTCCAGCCCCGCCCCCGCGGCGGCCAGCAATGCCAGGCGGATGATCGCTGCATGCGTCACCACCGCCACCGGCCCCGGCGCGCTTGTGCCGCCAGGGGGATGGGTCCATGGCGGATCGGCCAGAAAATCGTGCCAGCGCGCGCTGGCCTCGGCCAGGGTCTCGCCGCCGGGCGGGCGCGCCACCGCCGGCTCCCGCTTCCAACGCCGCAGCGCCTGCGGGAAGCGGTGCCTGACCTCGACCTGGGTCAGCCCTTCCCAGGCGCCGAAATCGAGTTCCATCAGGCGCGGATCGATCAGTATCGGCACGCCGGCAGGCGCCGCCAGGCACGCGGTCTGTCGGGCGCGGGCCAGCGGGCTGCTGATCACCAGGCGCACGCCGTGAGCCGCCAGGATCTGGCCGGCGGCGCGCGCCTCGGCCTTGCCCATAACGGTCAATGACGGGTCGGCACGGCCTTGATAGCGCCCGGCGCGGGTCCAGGCGGTCTCGCCATGTCGCACCAGCCAGAGCGTCGGGACCATCGCCGCACTCAGTAGCTGATCGCCACGCCGAGGACGAAACGTTCCCCGGCATGGATACCCTGGCCGGCCACGTAACGTTCGTAACCCAGGAACGGCGCGATCGCGCCATGCACGCGGTAGCTGATCGTCGCGCCGAGACGCAGCACGTCATAGCGTTCGCCGCCGGCGGCAACCGGCAGGCGGGTTCGGTTCTGCGCGGTGCGCGAGAAGAACGCCTCGCCCGACAGATGCAGCCGCGGCAGCGGCGTGAGACCCAAGGTCAGGGTGCCGCGCACTTGCTCGCTCAACCCGTCCAGGAAGATGCGCGGCCCCAGCTTGGCGGTGAGACTGACATGGCCGTGGTCCCAGCGCCGGCCGAGTTCCAGATCCGGCTCCACCGCCCACCGCCCGGTGCCCAGCGCCGGGCTGGTGGCGGCGCTGCCGGTGGGCAGCACGATGTTGACCGTGACCGCAACCGCGCTGGTCCTGCCCTGATGCAGCCCGTACGACAGGCCGAGTTCCTGATCGCGCGGGCCGTGCGCATAGTTGGTCAGGTCGGTCTTGCCCTTGCGCCTGATCTTGCTGAGAAACCCGTAGCGCAGGTCGTATTCCAGCGCGAAGCCGTGACCCAGGCCATGGGTGCCGGTCACGCGCAGTTGGGTTTCGCGCGCGGTCGGCCCGGCGACCTGCGTGCTGCTCCAGCCGCTGGCGGGGAAGGCGGTCTGGGTGTCGAACAGCCGGATCATCGGCTTGACGGTGCCGTGCCCGGCGGCGGGTTCCCACGGGTCCGCCGCGGCCGGACCCGCGCCCAGCATGGCCCCGGCCAGCGTTGCCGCGATCACCGCGCGCGCCCTCATGGCGCCACCAGACGCAGCGTCTCGCGCCGCTCGTCGCGACGCAGCGCGCGCCACAGCGTGGCATAGACCCCGCCCTCGGCCAGCAGGGCGGCGTGGGTACCGCGCTGGACGATCCGGCCCTGGTCCAGCACCAGGATCAGGTCGGCTTCCATCACCGTGGCCAGTCGATGCGCAATCACCAATGAGGCGCGGCGCGCCGTCAGACGCGACAAGGCCGCGGTCAGCCGCGCCTCGGTGGCCGGGTCCAGGCTTGCGGTGGGTTCGTCCAGGATCACCACCGGCGCGTCGCGCAGCATGGCGCGGGCCAGTGCGATGCATTGCCGCTGCCCGCCCGACAGGCCCAGGCCGCGTTCGCGCAGGATCGTGTCGTAGTGCTCGGGCAGTTCGGCGATCACCGGAGCGATGCCAACCGCCTCGGCGGCGCGAATGGCGTCGGCGCGCCCGGCGCCCTCGCGGCCATAGGCGATATTTTCCCACACCGAGGCCTGGAACAGGATCGGCTCCTGCGACACCAGCGCGACCTGGCGGCGCAGCCACGCCAACGGCAGCGATTGCAGATCTCGCCCGTCCAGCAACACCACCCCGCCCTGGGGGTCGTAGAAGCGCGGGATCAGCGCGGCGATCGTGCTTTTGCCCGAGCCGGTGGCGCCGACCAGCGCCACGCGGCGTCCCGGCGCGAGGGTGAAATCGATCCCATGCAATACATGTCGGTCCGGGCGGTAGCCGAAGCGGACGGCGCGGAACGTCACTTCTCCGGCGCAGAAAGCCGGCGCCTCGGCGCCCTGCGGGTCGGCGATGCCGGGGGCTTCGTGCAGGTATTCGCCCACGCGCTCCAGCGCCACCGCACCGCGGCCGAAGATGCGTCCGGTCTTGGCAAGCTGGCGTGCCGGCGTAGCGATCCCCCGCAGATAGGCCAGGAAGATCAGCAACTGGCCAGGGGACAGCACGCCGCGGATCACGCTGGCCGCGCCGTACCAGGCGATCGCGCCGGTCGCCAGCGCGATCGCGCCATTCATCGCCGGGCCGAATCCGGCCTGCACCGCGTTGGCGGCAACGCCGGCATCCAGCGTCTCACGCGCCTGGGCGCCGAAGCGGCGGGATTCGTGGTCTTCGCGGCCGAACGCCTGGACCAGCTGGACGCCGGCCAGGACCTCCTGCGCCTGCGCCTGAAGGGCGGTTTCGCGCGCCCGCAGCTGGCGCAGCGCGCGGCGCAGACGGTATGCGAAATGGCGCGCGATCAGCACCAGCACCGGCACCAGCGCCAGCGCCAGCAGCGCATAGCGCCAGTCCATCGCCAGCATCACCGCGGCCATGCCCAGGATGGTCAGTCCATGCGGCAGGAGATCGATGCCGAGCGCCGCGACAAAATCCTGCAGTTGGCGCACATCCCCGCCCAGCCGCGCCATCACCTCGCCGCCGCGTCGCTCCTGATGGAATGCCAGCGAGAGGCGCTGGAGATGGGCGAACAGATCGAACCGGATCGCCAACATCACCCGCTGCCCGGCATTCAGGAACAACCGGTTGCCGGCGTACACCAGCGCCGCGTCCAAGCCTCCCAGCGCCAGCATCGCCAGGCCCAGCGTGTCCAGCAGCGCCATGCGATGGGTCAGCGCGTCCGGCAGAAATGCGGCCAACGGCCCGGCCAGCGGGCGCTGGAAGATGACGTTGTCGATGATGATCTTGAGCGGCCAGGGCAGCGCCAGCAGCACCACCGCGCGGCCGGCCATGGCCAGCGCGCCACCGCTCAGCGCGACCGCCTCGGCCCGCAGATAGCGCGTCAGCCAGGAGCGCGCGCCGATCATGCGGCGTCGTCGCGGGTCCGGGGCGCCAGCGCCAGGGCGCGCGCCACGATGCGGTCCCAGCCGAACCCCGCCGCCGCCAGTCGCGCCGCCCGGCCCATCGCCTCGCGCCGCGCCGGCTGGTCGATCAGATCGCGCAGCGCAGCCAGGCAGTCCGCCGCATCGCCGGGGGCGAACAAGCAGCCGGTTTCGTGGGAGACGATCATCTGACGAAGTTGACCCAGTGCCGGAGCAACCACCGGCCGGCCGGCGGCGAGCGATTCCACAACCTTCAGCGGCGAGAAGTAGAAATCGGGCTGCGGCAGATACGGCGCCACGGTCAGATCGGTGGCGGCCAGCCAGGCCGGTATTTCGTCATGCGGCACTCGTCCAGGCAGCACCACACGCCCTGACAGACCGAGCGCTGCCACGCGGGCGGTGAAGGCGGCGTGCTCCGGCCCGTCGCCGACCGCAAGCAATCGCGCATCGGGATGGCTCGCGGCCAGTTGCGCAAACACGTCCAGCAGGAATCCGACACCGTGCCAGGGTTTGAAACTACCGAAAAATCCGATCGTCGGCGCGGTCCCCAGGCCCAGCGTGGCGCGCAGCTCCGACCGTCCGGCATCGGGGCGGAAGCGGGCGGTATCCACCCCGTTCGCCAGCACCGCGACCCGTCCCCCGGCTGCCCCCAACACGGCGCGCACCTGCGCCGCGACGGCCTGCGAGACCGCCACCACCGCGTCGGCGCCGCGATAGGACGCGGCCTCGGTGGCGCTGGCCAGGGCGTCCAGCGTCAGACCGCGGAAGCGGCGCTGCTCGTCCACCAGCGGCGCGTTCACTTCCAGAATGCGTGGCACCGCAAGCGCGTGCGCGAGCGCGACGCCGGCCGTATGGAACAAGGCGTGGCGTTCATAGATCAGATCGGGCAATGCGTCGGCGCGGGCCAGGGCGGCGGAGATCTGGCCGGGCAGAGCGCGATCATGCGCCAGCTTTGCCAGTTCGCGCCGTGCCTCGACCATGTCGAGCAACCTCAGATCCAGGCTGCGCGCGGCGGCCTCGGCGGTCAGGATGGTGGGATCGGTCGGCGGCGGCAGCACGATCAGCCGCACCGGCGGAGCCGCGTTGCCGGCGCCCAGCGTGGCACAGACCAGCGTGACGTCGTGGCCCAGCGCGGCGGCGGCGCTCACGAACTGGCGCACATGCACCGAGGCACCCTTGTCCCCCAGCACCGGGATGCCGCGGTCCAGACACAGATACAGCAGGTTCACGACACCGCCTGGGCCAGCAGGCGCGGGCGGTTGGGCGCCACGGCGGGGATGCAGCACGCCCCGCCCATCAGCGCGTGGAGCCGACCGGTGGTTACCCAGAGGTCGAATTCGCGTTCCAGCCGGGCGCGGCCGGCGGCGGCCAGGCGCGCGGCTTCGTCCGGTTGCGTCAGCAGCAACGCCATCGCGCCGGCGAGGGCGGCGGGATCCCCCGGCGGAACCAGCCGGCCCGTCACACCGTCCTGGACCAGCTCCGGGATACCGGAGATCGCGGTCGAAACCACCGGGACGCCGATTGCCATCGCCTCGGCAATCACGTTGGGGATGCCGTCGCGATCGCCGTCCTCGGCGATGCGCGGCGATAGCGCGAACAGATCGGCCTGACGATACAGGTCGATCAGCGCGGCATGGGTCATCGCCCCGCGCAGGGTGACGCAATCCCCTAGGTGCAACGCGGCAATTTGCGCGGCCAGGGAGTCGCGCAGCGGCCCGGCGCCGACCAGAACGGCGCGGAAGCGGAGCCCCCGGTCGCGCAGCCGGGCGAAGGCGGCGATCAGATCGTCATGGCCCTTCTTCGGCACCAGCCGGCCGACCGAGAGGATCAGGTGCTCGGCGCGCGGGGTGACGGGAGCGCGGGCGGCGAACAGGCCGAGATCGATGCCGTGATAGACCCGCGCGATCTTGCCGGCGTCCGGCCCCATGATCTCGCGCAGATAGGCTGCGTTGTAATCCGTGCAAGTGGCCACGAAGCGCGCCGCCCGGGCGCGCCGCCAGATCACCCGCTTGGGTGTGAGATAGAGATCTTTGGCATGAGCGGTGA
>JAKAZJ010000178.1 GCA_021826565.1 Pseudomonadota bacterium
CAACCCCGCGCCATGGATGAACGGCGTCATCAGCAGGACGCGGCTGCCCGGCCCCGGCATGGGGGATAGATGTGCCCGCTGCAACACATTCGCGAGCCACCGCGCGGCGTGCGTGGTGACGATCGCCTTCGGCTGCCCGGTGGTGCCTGAGGTGAACCCGATCTTTGCCCACGCCGCGCCTGGCACCGGCGGCAGCGCGGCGGGGTCGCCGGCGGTGTCCGGCACGTCCTCGATCGCGAGCACATCGCAGCCCAGGTCGCGGAAGGCCCCCGCCTGCGCCGCCGCGGTGATCACCAGTTTCGTGCCGGACAGGTCCAGGCAGTAGCGGCGCTCCGCTTCGGTCAGGCCGGCGTTCAGGCCGACTTCGGCGACGCCGGCCAGGCGCAGCGCGTTGGTGGCCCACACCGCCGCGATGCCGTTGGGCAAGGACAGGCCCACGCAGGTCCCCGGCGCCACGCCGCGTTCGCGCAGCATCAGTGCGAGCCGCGCCGATCGCCCGGCCAGTTCGGCCAGGCCAATCGCGCGCGTGCCGTCATGCACCGCCTCGGCGGCGCCAAACTCGGCGACGCTGGCGGCGAGGTCGGTGCCCCAGGGAATAGTCCCGCCGACGCGGTCCAGCATCAGCCTTCCGCTACCACTTTGTTGCGCAACAGGCCGACATTGCTCACTTCGACCTCCACAGTATCCCCGGGCTTCATCCACAGCGGCGGCTTGCGATATGCGCCGACCCCGCCGGTGGTTCCGGTCACGATCACGTCGCCGGCTTCCAACTGCGTGAAGGTGGACACGTACTCGATCAAGGTGGGGATATCGAAGCACAGGTCATCGACCGTGGCGTGCTGCACTTCCTGCCCGTTCAGCCGGGTGATCAGATGCGACTTGGTGATATCCCCCGCTTCCTCGGCGGTCACCAGCCACGGCCCGAACGCGCCCGAGTGGTAGAAGTTCTTTCCCGGCGTGAACTGTGCCGAATGGCGCTGGAATTCGCGCACCGAGCCTTCATTGTAGCAGGCGTATCCCGCGATCACCGATGCCACGTTCGCCTTGGCGACATGGCGGCATCGGGTGCCGATCACCACCGCCAGTTCGCCCTCGAAATCATAGGTCTCGGACGCATTGGGGCGGATCAGGCTCTCGCCGTGCCCGACCTGCGAATTGGCGAAGCGGGCGAAGATGATCGGCTTCGGCGGCGGTTCGCGCCCGCCTTCCTTGATATGGGTCATGTAGTTCAGGCCGACGCACAGAATCTTGTCCGGATCGGGGATCGGCGGCAGATAGTGCACCGCGGACAGCGGAAAATCGGCCGGCGCGGCGGCGCGCTCGGCCAGCGAGGTCATCGCCCAGAGCGCGTGTTTCAACCCCGGGGCCAAGCGACCGCAGTCGATCACGCCGTCCCCCTTTACGATGCCCCAGCTGGCGCTGCCGTCGGGGCGGCGGAAGCTCATCAGTTTCATGGCCGGTCTCCTCTTTAGGTTGCCCCATGCGTAGGACGGCCGGCGCCGCCGGTCCAGACCGGGGCAGAGGAGGAGCCGAAGCGTTCCGAAGCGTTACCCATCCCCGGGCGCCCCCCCTTGCGCGCCGGCCGCCGCGGGTCATGTCATCTCTCATGCCCGTCACGCCCCCCGTCCTGCTATGGTACCGCAACGATCTGCGCCTGGCCGACCACGCGGCGCTGGCCGCTGCGCTGGAAACCGGCCGCCCGGTCCTGCCGGTTTATGTCCGCGATGACGCCGCGGCCGCGCCCTGGTCGCCTGGCGGGGCCTCGCGCTGGTGGCTGCATCACAGTCTGGCGGCGTTGACCGATGCCCTGGCCCGCACCGGCGCGCCGCTGATCCTGCGCCGTGGACCGGCGGCGCAGGTTCTATGCACCCTCGCCCGCCAGGTCGGCGCCGAGGCGGTGCATGCCGGCCAGGGACTGGAACCCGGCGCGCGCGCCCAGGACCGCGCGGTGGCCGCCTCTCTGGCCGCCGAGGGTATCGCGTTTCGTCGTTTCCGCACGATGTCGCTGCTGCCGCCGGACGCACCGCGCACCGGTGCCGGCGGCAATTTCAGCGTCTATACGCCGTTTGCCCGCGCCGCCGCGGCGCTGGTTGCGCAGTTGCGCCCACCGCATCCGGCGCCCGCGCGGATCGTCGCTCCGCCGGCGCCCGCCTCCGACGATCTGGCGTCCTGGCGTTTGCTGCCCACGCGCCCGGATTGGGCGGGCGGGCTGCGCACCACCTGGGTCCCGGGGGAGGCGGGCGCCGAGGCGCGCCTGCGCGCGTTCCTGGACCGGGACCTCGATCGCTACGCCGCGCGGCGGGATCTTCCCGGGGTTCCGGCCACGTCCCGCCTGTCGCCGCATCTGCATTTCGGCGAGATCTCGCCGGCCCGGGTCTGGCACGCCGCCGCGCCGGATACGGGCGGGGCGGAAAAATTCCGGGCCGAGCTGCTCTGGCGCGAATTCGCGATCCACCAGCTCTGGCATCACCCCGACCTGCCGGCCGTCCCGCTGCGCGCCCGGTTTGCCGGGATGCCCTGGCGCGCGGACCCGACCGCCCTGGCCGCCTGGCAGCAGGGGAATACGGGAATCCCGTTGGTGGACGCCGGGATGCGCGAATTGTGGCACACCGGCTGGATGCACAACCGAGTGCGGATGATCGCGGCGTCGTTCCTGGTGAAGCATTTGCTGCTGCCCTGGCAGGCGGGCGAAGCCTGGTTCCACGACACGCTGGTGGATGCCGATCTGGCCGCCAATGCCGCGTCCTGGCAATGGGTGGCCGGAAGCGGCGCCGATGCCGCGCCGTATTTCCGCATCTTCAACCCGGTGCTGCAGGGCCGCCGCTTTGACCCCGACGGCGCCTATGTCCGCCGTTGGGTCCCCGAACTGGCGAAACTGCCGGACGCGGTGCTGCACGCGCCGTGGGAAGCCGGCGGCGCGGTGCGCGGCTACCCGGCACCGCTGATCGATCTGGCCGCCGGCCGCGCCCGCGCGCTGGCGGCTTTCGCGGCCTTGCCGCCATGATCGCGTCGATCCCGCGCCACGCCGGCCTGCGCGTGGTGGGTGACGTGCATGGCGATAGCGCCTCGTTCGCCTATGCACTGGCGACCGACCGCTTCGTGATCCAGCTCGGCGATCTGGTCGATCATGGCCCCGATTCCGCCGCCG
Organism: Pseudomonadota bacterium; assembly: GCA_021826565.1. The sequence continues at coordinate 3,149 of JAKAZJ010000178.1, forward strand.
TTCTGGCGGCGATGTTCGCGCGGATGGAGGCGGGGACCGCCACGTTCGTGCTGGGCAACCACGACCACCGTCTGGCGCGCGCGCTGGCCGGGACCCTGCCGCGGATCGAGGGCGAACTGGCCCGTACCCTGGCGCAGCTAAGCCCCGCGCTGGCCACCCGCGCCGCCGGCGCCTTTGCCGTGGCGCCGCTGTGGCTGCGCCACGGGGCGGCGCTGTTCGTCCATGCCGGCTTCCACACCGCGATGCTGGACGGCGCGTCCGAACCGCTGCCCCCGGGGCGCGTCGGCGGCGTCGCCGCACGCGCGCTGTATGGCGAACCCACGGGCCGCACCCAGCCGGACGGCTTCCCCGAGCGCAGCCTGCGCTGGGTCGACCGCATTCCGCCCGGCCTGACGGTCTATTGCGGCCACGACCGGCGCAGCACCGATGGGCGGCCGTGGCGCAAGCGCGGCGCCGCGGGCGGGGAGGCGGTGTTCCTGGACACCGGCGCCGGCAAAGGCGGGCATTTGTCGTGGATCGATCTCTGAAGCAGTCGCGCGACAATCGGCAAACTGCACGTTTCTCCCTTGACCCCAATAGCGGACCCGGTCTCTATATCGCGTGTGGGGAACCAAATGGGGTCGGCACCGTCGAGGTGCCGGAAATATGCGCGATGCGGTATCTGCCGCCATTCGAATCCGTGCGCCGTGCGGTCGAGATTTCAACGGTGCGTGGCCAGTTGCGGGTCAGCATGGCCTATGATGAATTCGTCGCTCTGGTGAAATCTCTGATTTCCGGAATTGATGTGGATACGCCGTGGTATCTTGACCAGAATCAAGACGTCTCTGCTGCGATCGCGCGCGGTGCCATCGTCTCGGCACGCGAGCATTTCGTGGGCGACGGCTATCTGGAAGGCCGCATGCCGTTCCCGATTGCAGTCGATGAACGTTTCTATCTGGAACAGAACCCGGACGTCGCCGAGGGCATCCGCACCGGCACGGTCCCTTCCGCGCAGGCGCATTTCGAGCAGAGCGGCTATCGTGAGGGCCGCCGGCCCTTTCCTGACTGACGCTGCCTGAGCGATGCCCCGTCGCCCAAAACCCGCCGTCGCCGCGCCGGATCTCCGTCTTGAACTCGCTCCGCGCCTTGGTGGGCGGGAGGCACTGGGGCGGCAGGACACGCTGCTGGTCGGCCAGGTCATCGCCGCCGCGCCGGTGGCCGCCGTCGCGGTCACCAGTGAGGGCCAATTACTGGCCCGCATCGATTACGGGGCGGCTGCGGCGCGCGATGCGCCCGGGCCACGCGGATTCCAGCTGGTGCTGGCCCGGCGTCTGACCGAGGCGGCACCGTTCTGGCGCTTCACCGTGCATGTGACCACCACCGATGGCGGCGCGCTGGATGTGCCCTGCGCGGCGCGGCGGGAGCCGGGGGGTGACGGCGGGGTGATCGAGGAAGGCCCGCTCTGGACGCTGGCTCCAGACACCGCTCCCCTCCCCCCCCTGATCGCCTATATCGAGCGCGCTGCGCTGGATCCGGCGGGCACCCTGGCGGTCACCGGATGGAGCCTCGCCGTGGCCGACCTTGTCGCGGTGCAGGCGTTCATGGACCTCGACCGGGTTGGCGCCGCCCGGCTGCGCGGACCACGGGACGATCTGGCCGCCCATTATGCCGCGTATCCCGCGACCGATCGCGCCGGCTTCACGCTGACCACGCGGATCGCCCCGGAATATCGGGGCGCGACCGCGCTGACCGTGACCGCGATCGCCGCCGACGGGACCACGCTGGCGCAATATGTGCCGCTGGAGCGCGCTGCCCGGCTGGACCCGCCGCCCGATGCGGCAGGTCCGGCCGATCCCGCCGCCCGCGCCGCGGAGCGCCGGCGCATCCACCATCATTGCGACACGGTGCGCGCCGAGGCGGGTGAGCTGCGCCTCGGCGGCTGGGCGATCTCGGCGCTCGGGATCGACGCGATCTTGGTCCGCCGTGGCGGGGTAACGTTGGGCGAGGCGATTCTGGCCCTGCCGCGACCGGACGTGGCCGCGGCGTATCCGACTATTCCGATGGCGCGCCAGGCCGGCTTCGCCTTCGCGATGCCGTTGGACCCGCCGCCCGCGCCCGACGAAACAATCGAGGTGACCATCCGCAATCTGCTGGGCGATACCGAGACGCTGGAGTTGCCGATCGCGGTGGCCACCCCCGCCGCGCCGCGCCCGGCCGCCGAAGCCGCGTTCCGTCTGGAGATCGACCGCCCCGCCTTGGCCGAGGGGGCGATGGTGGAACCGGTCACGACCCGTCTCA
>JAKAZJ010000179.1 GCA_021826565.1 Pseudomonadota bacterium
GCCGCGCCAATCACGCCGGCGGGGATCAGGTCCGACCACGAAGCGGCGGGTTGGCGCATGGCGGGGGCAGAATGGTCGGAAACAGTGAACAAGGTGGTAACGTGGCGGCCCCTCGGGACGGGCGAGGCAGCAGCGGCCCGGCATCGACCGTGGCCGCCACGTTTCAGACCGGCCGCCCCGCGCCTCAGTACCGCGTGACCGCAGCTATCCCGCGTCCCCCGCCGCCGCCGCGAAGCTGGCGCGCAACCCCGCCGCCGACAGCCCGCGCGCAATCACCACGATGCGGGTCCCGCCGGCGTCGTCGCGGTCCAGCGGCACCGGTGGGTGCGGCACGTGATGCACCGCCTGGATCACCACCGGCCGCTCGACCCCGGTCAGCCGCACGATGCCCTTCACCCGCAGCACCCGGTCGCCCTGCAACGACAGCAGGGCGTCCAGCCACAGCGCCAGCCGGTCCCAGGCGAGCGGAGTCGCACGGCGCAGCACGGTTGCGGCGATCTCCTCGCCATGGCGGAACGCGACATGGCCGGACGGCGCGCCCACCCAGGCGCCGGCGCGCCCGCCGGCGGGGCCGAGGTCGAACACGTCCGCCGGCGCCGCGGCCCCTGCCGTCACAACCCGGATCGGCGCGGTCGGGTTCAGGCGCATAATGGCGTCCCGCGCGGCGGTAATCGTGGCGGGGTCGGCCAGATCGGTCTTGGTCAGCAGCACGCGATCGGCCAGCGAGACCTGCGCGCGCGCCTCCGCCTGGCGGGCCAACTGGGCGGGCGCGTGCAGCGCATCCACCGTGGTCACGATCCCGTCCAGGCGGAACGCAGCGCGCGCATCCAGCAGCGCGTGCGCGACGGGTCCGGGATCGGCCAGCCCGGTCGTTTCGATCGCCACACGCCGGAACGGCGGGATGGCGCCGGACGCGCGGCGTTCCGCCAGCAGATCCAGCGTGTCGGCGATATCGCCGCGCACGGTGCAGCAGATGCAGCCATTCGCCAGCAGCACCGCGTCCTCGATCGCCGGTTCCATCAGCAGATGATCCAGGCCGACGGCGCCGAACTCGTTCACGATCACCGCCGTGTCGGCCAGGTCGGGATGGCGCAGCAGCCGGTTGAGCAGCGTGGTCTTGCCGCTGCCCAGGAACCCGGTGATGATCGTCACCGGCAGCGCGTTGGATGATGGATCGTGAGGCATCGCGGTTCCTCCCTCGCGCCACGAACATCACGGAGGACACGTCATGGCGCAAGAAGACACGCGCGGGTTCCGGCTGCTGGCGCAGGACATGCTGGGAAATGCGGGCAATATCGGCGAAGGCGTCAGCCTGCAACTGGCCCCCGACGGACGGCGGATTCTGTGGATGGCGCATGAATGCGCTCCCAAGAACTACACCGCGGTGGACGTGACCGATCCGCGCCATCCGCGGGTGATCCTGCAGACCGAACTGCCGCACCGCAACGTGCGGTCCAATTCGCTGGAGATCTGCGGCCAGATCATGGCGGTGGCGTATCAGACCGGGACCCATGGGGCGGAGCCGGCGGGGATCGAGCTGCTGGATATCTCGAAACCCGAGGCGCCGCGCCGCGTCGGCTATTTCGACTGTTCCGGCCCGGCCTCTCGCGGGGTGCATCAATTGTGGTTCGTGGATGGGAAGACGATCCATTTCTCCGGCGGGGCGGCGGATTTCATCCCGCGCAACAAGCTGGACGACCAGTGCTACCGCGCCATCGACGTGTCCGACCCGTCGCGCCCGCGCGAACTGGGGCGCTGGTGGTATCCGGGCACGAAAGAGGGCGATGACGCGCCGCCGCCGCCGCGGCATCCGAAATTCGATACCGGATTCCGCGCCCACAACACCAATGTGTATCCGGATCATCCCGACCGCGCCTATGTGGGCTATATCGATGGCGGGGCGGTGATCCTGGACATCTCCGATATCGGCCGCCCGAAACAAGTGGGCGCGTGGAACCCGCACCCGCCGTTCCCGGGCTTCACCCACACCGCCATGCCATTGTTCGACCGCGATCTGCTGATCTGCTCGGATGAATGCGTGCGCACGGAAGGGCTGGACTGGCCCAAGCTGGTCTGGATTCTGGACATGCGGCGCGAGGACAATCTGGTGCCGATCGCGACGCTGCCGCTGCCGCCGGTGGGCGATTACGCGCCCGGTGCCCGCTACGGCGCGCATAACCTGCACGAGAACCGGCCGGGGCCGGCGTTCACCTCCGACACGCTGATCTTCGGCACTTACTTCGGCGGCGGGCTGCGCGTGCACGATATTACGGACCCGTTCCAGCCGCGCGAGGTGGCCGCGTTCGTGCCCCCGGCGCCGGGGGGAGCCGGGACGCGGCCTTCGATGATCAACGATGTGTATGTCGATGAGAACCGGGTCGTGTACGCGGTGGATCGGTTCTCCGGCGGTCTCTATGTGCTGGAGATGACCGCGTAGGGGCGGCGGAAGGCGCCGCGGGGCAGGCGCTCGCCTTCCCAGAAGGCGCCGAAGGTCGCGGTCAGGAACGCCTCGGGCGCGGTGGCGCCCAGGCGGACCGTGGTTATGCCTGCGGGCGTGGGCGCCTGGTCCAGCAACACCGCGAGCGGGCCGTCGGCCGTGCGGAAGGCGATATCGGCGAACACATACCCGTCCGGCCCCGGCAGCCAGGCGCGCGGCAGGGGGCGGGGGGCGGACCACAGGAAATCCTCGGGCGCGAACAGGCCGTCGAAGCGGGCCAGGCGCGCGATCAGGGCGGGGCGGGCGGCGGCAATTGCGGCCTCGGCCCAATCGAAATACGCGGTGACGAAGCGTTCCCGCTTGCGGGCATAATCGCCACACAGGCTGGCGCACCAGGCCCGCGCCGCGGCCACGCGCCCGGCGTGATCGGCGGGCATCCCGGACAGGACCGACAGCGGCAGCGGGTCGGTGTTCAGCCGCAGCAGCCCGCCGGTGTCGGGCGCGCCGAGCAGACGCGGGTCGTCCGGTGTCATGGTGCGCGGCATCCGGTCGAGCCCACACAGGATGCGTGCCACCCGCCTATTCCGCCGCCGCCCGTTCGACCGTCGGCCGCTGCCGGCGCAGCAGCAGCAACAGCAGCAGCGGCGGGATGACGATGAAGGTCATGGCATAGAAATCGTTGTTATAGGCGATGATCTGCGCCTGCCGGTCGATCATCGCATTGAGCAGCGCCGCGCCATGCGCGGTGGCCGGATCGAGGAACCGCGTCACCGCCCCGGCCCCCTGCAACAGCCGGTTGAACGGCGTGATTCCGGCCGCCATGTCGGCGTGCATCGCCTGGGCGGAGCGTTCCAGGGTGAAGGTGGTGACCGAAATACCGATCGCCTGGCCCATGTTGCGGCCCAGCGCCTGCAACGCGGTCGCGTCCCCGCGCAGCCGCGCCGGCAGGGTGACGAACGCCACCACCGTCATCGGGTTGAAGATCAATCCGATCGCGAAACCCTGCGCGATCAGGGTCAGCATGGTCTGCGTCTCGGTCACATCCGGGGTCCATCGGCTCATCATGTGCAGCGCCAGGCCCAGCAGGGTCAGCCCCACCGCCATGATCTTGCGGCTATCGACGCGCGCGCTGAGCCAGGAGGCGAAGAACATCGCCCCCATGGTGCCGAAGCCGCGCGGGGCCAGCGCGATGCCGGCATCGAACACCGGGTAGTCCGCCAGGTCCTGCAGATACGGCGCCAGCAGCGCGGAGGTCGCCAGCATCACCATGGCGACGAAGAAGCCCATCGAGACCGAGGCGACGAAGTTGCGGTCGCGGAACACCGCCGGGTCCAGGAACGGGTGCCGCGCGGTCAGCATATGCACCACGAACAGATACAACCCCAGCCCGGCCAGCACCGCGTACAGAATGATCTCCCGCGAGGCGAACCAGTCCAGCAGTTGCCCGCGGTCCAGCATCATCTGCAACGCGCCCACGCCCAGCGCCAGCACCGCGAAGCCCCACCAGTCGAACCGCAATTCCCGCTTCGGGTCGGTGTTGGGCAGGAACAGGATCAGGCCGATGATGGCCACGATGCCGAACGGCAGGTTCACGTAGAACACGTAGCGCCAGTTGTACATGTAGGTCAGATAGCCGCCGAGCGTGGGTCCCATGATCGGCCCCAGCATTACGCCGGAACTGAAAATCGCCATCGCGTGGGCACGCTTGTGGAACGGGTAGATGTCCAACATGGTTGCCTGCGATAGCGGCACCAGGGCGGCGCCGCACATCCCCTGGCCCAGGCGGAACATCACCATCTGTGTCAGCGTCTCGGCCGCGCCGCACAGCATGGAGAACGCGGTGAACCCGACCAGGCACAGAATGAACAGGCGCTTGCGGCCGAACCGGATCGCCATCCAGCCGACCGGAGCGGTCATGATCGCGGCGGCGATGACGTAGGAGGTCAGGACCCAGGTGATCTCGTCCTGAGTCGCCGACAGGCTGCCCTGCATATACGGAAGCGCGACATTGGCGATCGCGGAGTCCAGCACCTGCATCAGGGTCGCGATCATCGCGCACCCGGTAATCAGGGCGCGATGGGGCACGTGGATCGGATCGGCGCCGGACATGACGGCAGTCTGGCGGGTTCGGTGCGGTGGCGCCAGGGTGGCTGCCACCACCCCTTGACCTTCCAGCGCTGGGAGTTCCCACCTTCCCAGCAACGGAAGCCCGGAGAGACCGATGACCGCCCCCACCTCAGCCCAAGAGATCGACCTCGCCATCACCGGCATGACCTGCGACGGCTGCGCCAATGCGCTCACCCGCGCGCTGTCGCGCGTGGACGGCGTGGCGCAGGTCGCGGTTGATTTTGCCACCGCCCGCGCCCACGTCGCCGGCAGCGCCAGCACGGATCGTTTGGTCGCCGCGGCCGAGAACGCCGGCTTCGGCGCCACCCCGGTACCGGGCGGCGCGGGATAGGAGGTTGGTCCATGGATACGGCGATCGCCACCCCGGTGGATCACGATCGGCGGCATCTGCGGCTGCCGATCGAGGGCATGACCTGCGCCACCTGCGCCGGTCGGGTGGAAAAAGCGTTGAATCGCCTGCCCGGCGTGCAGGCCAGCGTGAACCTCGCCACCGAAATCGCTGACATCAGCTTCGCGCCGGCGACCACCGATCCGGCGCAAATCGCCGAGGCCGTCACCGACGCCGGCTATACGGCCGCGCGCGATCGGCGGGCGTTCGCGATCACCGGCATGACCTGCGCGACCTGCGCGGGGCGGGTGGAAAAGGCGCTGTCGGCGGTCCCCGGCGTGCTGCGCGCCGAGGTGAACCTGGCGACCGAAAAAGCCATGGTCGAGGGCTTCGGCCTGCGTCCCGCTGCCCTGATCGGGGCGGTGCGGGACGCCGGCTACGACGCCGTGCTGCTGACCGGGGAGGCCGAGGCCGACCGCGCGCGGGAGGCGGCGGACGCGCGCCGGGCGTGGCGCGACCTGCTGCGG
>JAKAZJ010000180.1 GCA_021826565.1 Pseudomonadota bacterium
TGCGCGATCTGGGCCGCGATCTGGTCGCGATCGCCCGCGACGGCCTGACCGCCCGCGCCCGACGCGACCACGGGACCGGGCAGGATGAGGCCGGCATACTCGATCCGCTGGACGCGATCCTCACCGGCGCGCCCAGCCAGGCGCAGCACTGGCTGGCCCGCTACCAAGGTCCCTGGGCGGGCGAAGCCGGCAGAATCTTTGCCGAGGCCGAGATTTGATCGGCCTATTACGTCCTATGCGTGCATTTAGGCTTGCCAATACAACCCTGACGCTCACAATGGCGTGATGTTGCCGCCCGCACCCGCGCCGTCCGAACGTACCCCGCCGCCCGGCGCTGTCCTGCGGCTGCGCCTGATCGGCCAGATGGAGGCCTGGACCGTCAGTGCCGAGCCGGTGCTGCCGGTCGGGCGCAAGACCCGCGCACTGCTCGCGATCGTCGCCTTGTCCGCGCCGCGCCCGGCGTTGCGTGGACGATTAGCCGAGCTGCTGTGGAGCCGCCGGCCCGAGGAACAGGCCCGCGCCTCGCTGCGCCAGGAGATCCATCGCCTGCTGGAATCGCTTGCCCCGGCGGGAAGCGACATCCTGAGCGTGACCCGCGATCATCTGACGCTTCGCCCCGGTGCGGTCTGGGTGGATGTGGACCAGGTGATGCGCGCCTCGGTCGATGCGCCGGCGCCGTTGTCGTTGCTGGACGGCGATCTGCTGGAGGACCTGAGCGGGCTCGACCCCAGCTTCGATTCCTGGCTCGCGGTGGAACGTGAGCGGATCCGCGACCATGGCCGTACCCTGGCCGAGGACCTGTTGCGCGGCCTGTCCGACCCGGACACTGCGATCCCCGCCGCGCAGCAGTTGCTGCGGATCGACCGCGCGCATGAAGGGGCGTGGCGAGCGCTGATGAAATCCCACGCCGCGCGCGGCGAGCGCGGCATGGCGATCCAGGCCTATGACCGCTGCCGGGCGGTTCTGGCCGATTTGTTGGACGCCGCGCCCTCGGCCGAGACGCAGCGGCTCCTGACCGAGATCCGCGGCCCCTCCGGTTCGCGCATGCCGCACCGCCCGCCGGCGCCGCTGCCGACGGCCGAGGAAATGGAGGAGCCGCCGCTGCTGGCCGAGGCGCCGCAGGGCGGGGCGCGCGGCGGGGCGCATATCGGCGTGCTGCCATTCACCCTGATCGGGGCGGGCGAGGAATACGCCCATCTCGGCCCGGGATTTGCCGAGGAAATCACCGCGGCGCTGTCGCGGTTCCGCTGGATGTTCGTGGCGTCGTCCTCGTCGCTGGCCCGCTTCGCCGACGAAAACCGCGACGAGGTCACGATCCGCCGCCTGTTCGGGCTGGACTATCTGTTGCACGGCAGCATCCAGATCGTGCGCAACCGGCTGCGGGTGACGGTACGGCTGCTGGATCTGCGCCAGGCCAACCAGGTGGTCTGGGCGCGTCGTTTCGACCGCCAGTCGAACGACCTTCTGTCCTTGCAGGACGAGATCGCCGCCGAAGTGGTGGCGCAGACCGACCCCGAGATTCTGCTGATCGAGGCGCGCCGGGTTGCCGCCCGCCCACATGCCGCCACCTCCGCCTATCACCTGGTGTTGCGCGCGCTGGTCCTGATCAACCGGCTGGAACGCGACGCGCTGGTTCAGGCAGGTGCGCTGCTGCGCGAGGCGGTGGATCGCGACCCTGATTATGCCGCCGCCCATGCCTGGTTCGCCTATTGGCAGACCTTCATGGTCGGCCAGCATTGGACCGACGACGCCGAGGCGTCGCTGGCGGCAGCCGAGCGCCTGGCTGATCGCGCCATTCTGCTCGACCCGTTCGACGCCCGCGGCCTGACCATTTGCGGCCATGTCCGCGCCTTCCTGCACCGCCGCCTGGACGAGGCGCTGATTCTGCACGAGCGCGCGCTGTCGCTGAACCCGAATCTGGCGATGGCCTGGGCGCTGTCGGCGGTGACGCATGCCTATCTGGGCAACGTGGCCGAGGCCGAACGGCGCAACCTGCGCTACAAGAAATTGTCGCCGTTCGATCCGTTCGCGTTCTTCTTCGACGCGTTCTTCGTGCTGATCCACCTGATGAAGACGGATTACGAATCGGCTGCGGCGATCGGGCGGTCGGTGGTGGGGATGAATCCGGCTTTCTCTGCCGCCTACAAGCCGTATCTGGCCGCCGTCGGGTATCTGGGTCGGGCGCAGGAGGCAGCGGTGGTGCGCAAGCGGCTGCTCTCGATCGAGCCGGATTTCTCGATCGCGCGGTTCCTGGAGACCACGCCGATGCAGCAGGAATCCGACCGGGTGCATTTCGCCGAAGGGCTGCGTCGCGCTGGCGTGCCGGAACGGAGCGAGGCGCAGACCGCGGAGCGATTATCACGGCTGGTGCGGCTGTAGGCGTCCATGGGGTCGGAGCCGACCCGTTTGTCAAACTGCAACACGACCCGCGCGATCCCGGCGCACGCGGCTCAGAACCCGAACATGTGGTCCAGCGCGAAGCCGCCGGCAGCGTCTTCCAACCCGTGATAGCCGAACAGCCGGCAGGTGGGATCGCGCACCAGCACATACCCCTCGGTCCCGGCACGGGCCAATGCGGCGGCGGCGAATACTGCCTCCGGTTCCACCAGCGCGGAGCCGCCGCAGGGGATCGTCAGCGGGGTCTCGGCGATCCGCGCGCCGGTCGCGTCGTGCAGTTCGAGCATGGTGGCCGACCGCGCCGCCCAGGCCGCCGAGGCCGGGTAGATCAGCACTGCGAAGCCGCGTCGTCCGCCCTCGCCCAGACGTAGGAACAGCCGGGTGGACAGGCCGGGCGGCGGGCCGGAATAGGATTGCGGTTCGTCGCGCCAGGTCATCAGCGTGTTGAAGATATGCGCGCCGAAGCTGGATTCCGCGACGTGGCCGTTGTCGCGCCGTTCCCAGCGGAACAGTGCGTGCAGCCACCCGTCGGCGCCGCCGCCGTCGCGGAAATCATACACCAGTTCGCCGTGGCCGGCGCGGAGCTCGGGAAAGCTGTCGAGGTCTACCGCCAGCGCGTGGTCGCGCGGCAGGCGGCCGAGGAAACGCTGTGCCACGCAGCGCCCGGCGGCGTCGAACAGATCGAGCCGCAGCGGCAGGTCGGCCTGCGAAAGCGCCATCGGCGTCGGCTGCACGATCGTGCGGAACCGCGCCGGGTCCAGGATGGGGAACGGCAGCAGGAAGCCGCGGCCCAGCGTGGCGGGCAGGGCTGGGATGGCCGGGTCGGGGCGCAGATCGCCGCGCTCCACATTCACATGGGCGATACGCGTGCGGCCGGCGCGGGTGATTTCGTAGCGCGGGCGGACGATGTGGCGTCCGGCGCGCAGTTCGATCTGCGCCGGCCAGGCGAGGCCCGGGAGCATGGCCGCCACATCCACGGCTATGGTGGCGAACGGGCCGACGGCGCGGTCCAGGGGCACCGGGGCCTCCGCGCCCATGCGGTCGAACGCCACGGCGCCGGGTGGGATCGGCACGGCGTGGCTGTTCTGCAGCCACAGGATCACGCGTTCCCCCGGCGCCGGCGCGGGCAAGCCGGCGAAGCGGTCGGAGGGCCAGGCATTGGCGTCATGGGTGCAGGACAGGCTGGGGCCGTCGGGGGCGAATATGTCCAGCGCGTATTTCACCACGTCGTGGCCGGCGGCACCGATCGCGTGCAGGAACAATTGGCCGGTGAAGGGCGGCAGGCCGAAGCGGGCGCGGATCGCGCGGCTGTCGATGGCGAAGCCGCCGGGGCCATTCGGGAGAGACTGTTCCCAGGTGGCGAGCGTGTTGCCGTCGGCGTCGAACAGCCGCAGCCAGAAGCGCACCGGACCGGCGCCGTAGCCGGACCAGTAGTTCGCCGAGACGAGGCGCGTGGACAGCCCATCCTGGTCCCGGAAGAAGGCGAAATTGGTGGCGAAGTTCAGCCGGTCCAGATAGCGCGCGCGCTGAGTCAGCAGCGCGTCCGGTAACCGGGCCTGGTCCAGCGAGGCGACCGCGGCGCCCGCCGGCACCAGGGCCGCGACTCGGGCGGCGTGGCGCGTCGCGTCGAACGCGGCGATCAGGACCGAGCGAGCGTCGGCACGCGGCAGATCGGTCAGCGGACGGGCGGTGAGACCGCCGCGCGCGGTGCCGACGGCCTCGGTGGCGTGGACGTAAAGGGAGGTGGCGCCGGGCAAGGGGTACATGGCCAGGAGCGGATCGGCCAGACCTTCCGGGTCGTAGATCGCCACCGGTGGGGCGAGAGTGGCGTAGAGAAGCGCGATCGCCTCGGCCGCCAGCGGATGGGCCAGCGCCTTGTAGATGACGTTGCCGCCGGCGCGGTTGTCGAAGGTCTGGATGGCGAGCATGGGGTCCGGAGCCGCTTGGGGTCAGGGCGCTTTAGCGGCGGGCGGCGAGGCTGTCACGCGGGCGGGCGAATGCCGATGTTTGTGGTGAGGAACATCGATGACACGTGAGGAAGCCCTGGCGAGGCTGCGTCGGCATGAGGCCGATCTACGGAAGCTGGGCGTCAACAGCCTGTTTCTGTTCGGATCGACCGCGCGGGGGGAGGCGCGTGCGTCCTCGGACGTCGATCTGTTCAATGATGACGAGAAAGGGACCCTGGGGCTGCTGGAGGTAATCGGGATCGAAGAGGCGGCCTCCGGGTCTCTGGGCTGCAAGGCTGACGCCATGCCGCGACGGGGAATCAATCGGTTCGTGCGGTCTCGGGCCGAAGCCGAGGCGGTTCGGGTGTTCTGATGGCGGAGAAGTCGCTCCTGCCCCGGCTGGACCATATTGTCGGAGCCATCGGACGCATTCGCGCGGCGACCGATGATATCGATCTTGCGGCGTTCGAACAGGACTGGCGCCCGCAAATGATCGTGGAGCGGGCGTTGGAGATCATCTCGGAGGCAAGTCGCCACCTTGCCTGATGCGCCGAAGGGCCGTCATCCCGGCATCCCCTGGCCGCGGATCGTCGCGATCCAGAATCGGCTGCGGCATGAGTATGACCAGGCACTGCCTGATGTTCTTTGGAAGGTTGGTCGGGAGGATCTGCTGGCGCTGGAATATACATGCCAGATCGAACTGACGCTGGAGCAGGATCGGGAGCGCGCCCGGGACCGGCTGGAGGACGAAGCGGCACTGCACCAGGGTCGAGGGCAAAAGCCCAGTCCCGGCAAACCGGAGCATGATTGATGACGCACGGCACCGACGTCGTGATTTCCGAGCGCGGTATCGCGCTGACCTGATCACCGCATTCCTTCGATTTTTGGAGGCCCGACTTCCTGGAGGGGCGGCAACTTCCGAGCGGTGCCACGGCGCCCCCTGGTCACTGGCAGCAGGCGCACAGAAATCGATGCAAGGGGTCGGATGCCCGTGACCCCTGGCTTGCGTGTGCGATGGCCTTGGCAGGGCCGCCAGGCTGTCCGAAGGATTCAGTTCCGCCACGACGGAT
>JAKAZJ010000181.1 GCA_021826565.1 Pseudomonadota bacterium
CGCTGCCAGCAGACCCAGCAGCGCGGGGAACAACGCCGCGTGCCCGCCGGTCCAGTGCAATGCGGCGTTGGAGAAGATCAGCGCCGGCGCGCGCTCCGGCCGCCAGGACACGAAATCCGCCTGCGCAAACCGACAGTCGGGCACCGCCGCCCGTGCCCGCGCCAGCATCTCCGGCGAGCTATCGATGCCGGTGATCGCGGCCGCCGGAAACCGGGCGCGCAGCACCTGCGTGACGGTTCCCGGCCCGCAGCCCAGATCCACGACCGATTCGGGCGCGGCCAGCTTCACCCGCGCCAGCAAATCCAGCGCCGGGCGCAACCGCGCGTCGGCGAAGCGCAGATACTGAGTCGGGTCCCAGGCCGGGCTGGGCGCGGCGTCAGTGGCCGGCGGCATCGATCCGGTCGAAGATGCGGCGGATCCAGTAAAGCCCGAACACCACCGCGACCGCGAACAACGCGATCCCCAGACCGTACACCTCCCCGGCCGTCGAGATCAGCCACAGCGCGATCAGCGCGGCGACGCCGCTCGCGATCAGCACCAGCCATTCCTTCATCGTCACGCTCATGGGGTCCCCGCTGCTGCGCCGGCCACGATCCGCTCCACTGCCCGCGCCGCCGCGGCGCGGCCGGCGGTGAACAACTGGTCCAGGAATGCCGCCTCGCCATTGAATTTCGACGACACCGGCAGATCATGCAAGGCCTTATCCGCCTGCACCTCGATCACCGCGACGCTGCGCGGCAGGGCCGCCAGTTCGGCCGCCAGCAGATTCTGCCCGGCGATCTCGGTCAGGCGGTTGGCGATTTCGGCCTGGCTCGCCGGCAGGCCGGGGCGCCGCGCGGCCTGGGCGCGGATCAGGATCAGCGTCGCGGGCGGCGTCGGGTCCAGCAACGGGGCCAGCGGCGGGTTGCCGGCATAGCCGCCGTCCCAGCAGGCACGTCCGTCCAGCTCCACCGCGGGGAAGACATAAGGAATGCAGGCCGACGCCAGCAGCACCTCGGCCGTGATCGCCGCATTGTCGAACAGCAGCGCCGCGCCCGAGGCCACTTCGGTGGCCGCCACCGTCAGCCGCGGCGCCGCGGGATCGGCCAGAAGCCGCCGGTCCAGCAGTTCCGCCAGCACGCTGCGCAGCGGATTGAGCCCCAGCGGGTTGATCTGTGCCGGCCCGAACAGGCGCATCGCCATGTCCATGCCCCACCAGGCGGGCGTGTTCGAGATATCCCAGCCCCACAGCCAGCGGTCGATCGGCCCGGTCCGCAACGGGCTCAGCGCGTGGGCGCTGGCCACCATCTCCCATAGCCGCCGCAGTTCGGCCCTTGCACCGGACGCCCCGCCGCGCACCAGGCCCTGCACCAGCATCGCCCCGGTGAGCGCGCCCGACGACACGCCGCAAATCCGATCGAACGCGACGCCGTCCTCCAGCAATCGGTCCAACGCCCCCCAGGTGAACGCCCCATGCGCGCCGCCACCTTGTAGCGCGAGCGCAATGCTACGCGCGGCTGATCCTCGTGTCCGATTCGACATGACCCGATGCTGGGCCAAGCCGGGGCTGGGGGCAAGGGCGGAAGGGAAGAAACCCAGCGTCATTCGGGGGCACAACCGATACGCGCCAAGCCACCCCTCCCGCGACGCGGGACCTTTGCGGAACGGTGGGATTCGTGATTCGGTTTCGAGGTAGCTGGACGGGGTTTCCTTGGATGTCGATTCGCAGCGTAGGGCAGCTGAGCTTGGCGGATCGGCTGGCGGAGTCCGCACGGGGCAGCGCAAAGGCACGCTGATTGACGCCAGCCTAGTGGAGGCGCAGGGGCGGCGCCCGCGCCTGCTGGTGGCGAACCCGCTGGACGCCGAGGCGAGCTGGGCAAAGAAGGGTGGGGCGAAAGACCGGGCCTCGCACCGGCCGAACAAGCATCCCCCGCTGACGCCAAGCATCCCCCGCTGACGCACTGGCACGAGCGGCGCAGCAAGGCCATCGCGCACCGACGCAGCGCGGCCGAGCGGGTGTTCGCGATCGCCAAGTGCCCGATGGGCTGGCGGCGGCTGCGCTACCAGGGGCTGCCGCGCAACGCCACGCATCCGGACCTGATCTGCATGGCGATCAATCTGAAACGATGGGCGGTGCCGACGCCATCGGTCTGTCCAGATCGCGGGAAATGGCCAGCAAAGCGCGCGAAATCCGGCCCAAACCCTCGGCGCGGCGGCAGCAGGCCATATTTTTTCCCAATCCACCGAGGTCCGCAAAGGTCTCGCATCGCGGGAAAGGTGGCAGGGAGCGTATTGGTCGTTCCCCGATGGCCCCGCAATCTCGGCCTCCATCCGTTGACAGGTCCGGCGGCGGGTGGCGAGGATGGGCGCGACGGATCGGGGGCAGGATGCGCATCACCAGTTTCGCCGGCACCGGCGCGCCCGGCTATCAGGGCGATGGCGGACCGGCCCAGGCGGCGCAGCTGCACGGCCCGTTCGACCTGACGTTCGACCCGGCGGGCGGTCTGGTGTTCACCGATACGTTCAACCACAGCGTCCGCCGCATCGCTCCGGCTACCGGCCGCATCGCCACCATCGCCGGCTGCGGCGAGGCCGGATTCTCCGGCGATGGCGGTCCCGCCACCGCGGCCAGGTTGCGCGAACCCTACGGCATCGCCATCGCAGGTAACGGGCGCATCTTCGTGGTCGATCGGCTGAACCGGCGGGTGCGCGCGATCGACCCCGCCACCGGGATCATCGCCACGATCGCCGGTGACGGCCGCGCGGTCAGCGATGGCGACGGCGGTCCGGCCACGGCGGCGGGCCTGCTGGAACCCAATGATTGCTGCCTGGACGCCGGCGGGACGCGGTTGCTGATCGCCGACGTCGCGGGCCATCGGGTGCGGGCGCTGGATCTCGCCTCCGGCCGCATCGCCACCCTGGCCGGCACCGGCGAGGCGCGGCATGACGGCGATGGCAGCCCGGCGACGCACGCCGCTCTGCACGGCCCGCGCGCGGTCGCGCTGGCCGCCGACGCGGCGATCCTGATCCTGGAGCGGAACGGCAACACCCTGCGCCGCATCGATCCCGCGACCGGTATCATCGCCACCATCGCCGGCACCGGCGTGCGCGGCGAGGCCGGCGATGGCGGTCCTGCGCGCGCCGCCGAATTCGCCGCGCCGAAGGAACTGGCGGTGGCACGCGACGGGGCGATCCTGATCGTCGATACCGAAACCAACCGCATCCGCCGCATCGGGCGCGATGGGATCGTGACCACCCTCGCCGCTGGCCTGGCGCGTCCGCACGGCGTGGCGGAAGGCCCGGACGGCGCATTTTATATCGGCGATACCGAGCAGCACCGCATCGCCCGCCTCGACCTTGCATGGAGCGATCACGTACCGACATGACCCCGGACCAGGAAACCTTCGATTTCATCGTCACCGGCGCCGGATCGGCCGGCTGCGCGGTGGCTGCCCGGCTGTCCGAATCCGGCCGCCACCGCGTGCTGCTGCTGGAAGCCGGCCAGCGCGACCGCAATCCGTGGATCCATATCCCGCTCGGCTACGCGAAATTATTCTGCGATCCCAAGCATAACTGGATGTTCGATTCCGAACCCGAGCCGGCGCTGAACAACCGCAGCATGTACCAGCCGCGCGGCAAGGTGCTGGGCGGCACCAGCGCGATCAACGGCATGGTGTATATGCGCGGCAACCACGCCGATTACGACCAGTGGCGCCAGCTCGGCTGCGAGGGCTGGGACTGGGACAGCGTGCTGCCGTTCTTCCGCCGCGCCGAGGACCAGTCCCGCGGCGAGGACGAATTCCACGGCGTCGGCGGCCCGCTGCACGTGGCCGACCAGGCGCAGCGCTGGGAAATCGGCGCGGCGATGCTGTCGGCGTGTCTGGAAGCGGGGATTCCCGCCAACCCGGATTTCAACGGCGCGCGCCAGGACGGCGCCGGCTACTACCAGACCACCACCAAGAACGGGCAGCGCTGGTCCAGCGCGGTCGCCTATCTGAACCCCGCGCGCAAGCGCCCGAACCTCACGATCCGTCCCGACGCGCACGCCACCAGGGTGCTGATCGCGGACGGCCGCGCCACCGGCGTGGAATACCGCCAGGCCGACGGGCTGCACGTGGCCCATGCGCGAGGCGAGGTGATCGTCTCGGGCGGCGTGTTCGGCTCGCCGCAATTGCTGCTGCTGTCGGGGATCGGGCCGGGCGCGCATCTGGCCGCCATGGGCGTCCCGGTGCAGCACGATCTGGCACCGGTCGGCGCCAATCTGCACGATCATTTCAATAGTTACATCACCTATCGCTGCACGCAGCCGATCACACTGAACGAACTGCACTACAGCAGCTGGCGCAAGCTGCGCGCCGGAATGCGCTACATGACGCAACGCAAGGGGGAAATGGCGGGCAACGGGCTTTATGTCGGCGCGTTCGTGAAAAGCGATCCGGGTCTGGAACGGCCCGACCTGCAGATCAACTGCTTCGCCTGGAGCACGCTGGAACGCACCCGCATCGGCATCCGCTCGCATCCGTTCCCCGGGTTCTCGATCAGCCCGGTGCATCTGCGTCCCGAAGGGCGTGGCTCGGTCCGGCTGAAATCGCCCGACCCGATGGCCCCGCCCGAGATCCGCTTCAATTTCCTGCGCACGCCGTACGACCTGCAGGCGATGCTGGCGGGGATGCGCTGGGCGCGGCGCATCGCCGCGCAGCCGGCGCTGGCGCCCTATATCGCCGCCGAGACGCAACCGGGGCCGCAAATCGCTTCGGACGCGGCGCTGGAGGCGGATATCCGCGCCCGCGGCGTATCGAACCTGCATCCCGTCGGGTCGTGCCGGATGGGGCACGGCACGGATGCGGTGGTCGATCCGCGGCTGCGCGTGCACGGGCTGCGCGGGCTGCGGGTGGCGGATGCGTCCGTGATGCCGCAGATCGTGGCGGGGAATACCAATGCGCCGTCGATCATGATCGGCGAGAAGGCGGCGGCGATGGTGCTGGCGGACGCGGCTACAACAGGCTGAACTGCCGCACCTCCGCACCTCCCCCCGCCCCGTCCCCCGCCCCGCCTCCCGCTGGCACGGCAAATCCGGACGCATCCAGCTTCGCCCGCGCATCGGCCAGGCCCAGCCGCCGCGCGGCGCGCGCGAAACGCTGCGCCAGCAATGCGGCATAGGGTCCCGCGCCGGCCATGCGGCTGTGGAACTGCCCGTCCGATAACGCGCCGTCCCGCGTTTGCCGCACCAGCGCCAGAACATGGCGGGCGCGATCGGGCATATGTTGGTCCAGCCAGGCGGAAAACATCTCGCGCAGCTCATGCGGCAGGCGCAGCAGCACATAGGCCGCCGAGGTCGCGCCGGCGGCGGCGGCGGCGTCCAGGATCCGCTCCAGCTCCGCATCGTTCAGCCCGGGGATCATCGGCGCG
>JAKAZJ010000182.1 GCA_021826565.1 Pseudomonadota bacterium
GGTCCCGGCCGCGCGCGAGATGCTTTCATTCATCAGCGTCCCGCCCAGGTCGTTGGCCCCGGCCTGCAGGCACGCCGCCACCCCCTCCGGCCCCATCTTCACCCAGGACGTCTGAATGTTCGGGATCAGCGGGTGCAGCGCCAGGCGGGCCACCGCGTGCATCAGCACCGCCTCGCGGAAGGTCGGCCCCTTGCGCGCCAGGCCGCGCAGATACATCGGTGCCTCCATGTGCACGAACGGCAGCGGCACGAACTCGGTGAACCCGCCGGTTGCCGCCTGCTGGTCGCGCAGCGCGAGCAGATGCCGCGCCCAGCTATCCGATTGTTCCACATGCCCATACATGATGGTGGCGGTCGTACGCAGCCCCAAACGATGCGCCGCCGCCACCACGTCCAGCCATTGTTGCGTCATGATCTTGTCCGGCGCGATCACGCGGCGGATCGGATCGTCCAGAATCTCGGCCGCGGTGCCGGGCAGGGTGCCAAGCCCGGCCGCTTTCAGCTGCGCCAGGAACCCAGGCACGGACAGGCCCAGGGTCGCCGCGCCTTGCGTGACCTCCAGCGGCGAGAAAGCGTGGATATGCATCCCCGGCACCGCGGCACGGATGGCGCGGCAGATGCCCAGATATGTCTCGCCGGTATAGTCGGGATGGATGCCGCCTTGCAGGCATACCTCGGTCGCGCCGCGGTCCCACGCTTCGCGGGCGCGACGGGTGATCTCGGTCAGGTCCAGATCGTACGGCGTGCCGCGCAGCGCGTCATGCGTCTTGCCCTTGGAGAAGGCGCAGAACTTGCAACGATAATAGCAGATATTGGTGTAGTTGATGTTGCGGTTCACCACGTAGCGGACGGTCTCGCCGGAGACCGCGCGGCGCAGCGCGTCCGCGGCGGCGGTAACATGCGCGTAGTCGGCATCGCGCGCCGCGAACAGGCGGACGATGGCGGCAGTATCCAGCCGCGCCCCGCCGGCGGCGCGGTCCACGATCGCGGCGAGGGTTGCGTCGGCCGTGGCCAGATGTGGGGCCGGCAGCGCCGGCGCCAGCGCACGGCCGGGCGCCCAGTCGTCCTCACGCGCGAACCCATCGGCGTCGATCCCGCGCCGGACGGCGGTGGCCAGGGCCGGCACGCACCAGCGATCGGCGGCGCCGGCGAAAGCGGGATAAACCGGCAGGCGCGGGACCAGGATTTTGCCCGCCGCGGCGCTGCGTTCCGCAAGTGCCGCAATTTCCGGCCACGGCGCCTCCGGGTTCACGTGATCGCGCGTAACCGGAGAGATGCCACCCCAGTCATCGATGCCCGCCGCGATAAGGCGCGGATACACGCCGGGGGAGAGATTAGGCGGAGCTTGCAGATGCACCTCCGGCGGCAGGATCAGCCGCGCGGCGGCCAACGACCACAACAGATCGTCAAGGTCGGGCTCGGGCGCCGCGTGCATCCTGGTGCCCGGCTTGGCGCGGAAGTTCTGCACGATCACTTCCTGGATATGACCATGCGTCGCGTGCAGATCCGCGATTGCGCGCAGCGCGTCCAGACGCTCGGCGCGGGTCTCGCCGATACCGATCAGGATGCCGGTGGTGAAGGGCACCGCGGCTTGCCCGGCCAGGCGGATGGTTTCCAGCCGCCGTTCCGGGCGCTTGTCGGGGGAGCCGTAATGCGCCCCACCCGGCGCGCACAGGCGCGGCGTCACCGCTTCCAGCATGACCCCCTGGCTGACCGACACGGCGCGCAACGCGGTAAGATCCGCCGCCGTCATCACGCCGGGATTGACATGCGCCAGCAGGCCGGTTTCCCGGAATACCAGCGCGCACATGGCGGCGAGATAGGAGATCGTGGTGGGGTGGCCCAGCGTCTCCAGCGCCTCGCGCGCGGCGCGGTAGCGCAGTTCGGGCTTGTCGCCCAGGGTGAACAGCGCCTCGGTGCATCCGGCGGCGGCGCCGGCGCGGGCGATCGCCAGCACCTGATCCGCGGTCAGATACGGGGCCTCACCACGGCGCGGCGTCTGCGCGAAGGTGCAGTAATGGCACACGTCGCGGCATAGCTGCGTGAGCGGAATGAACACCTTGCGCGAGTAGGAAATCACGCGCCCGAACGCGCCATCGCGGATGGCGGCGGCCTGCGCCATCAGTTCGGGCAGCGGCGTGGTCAGCAGGGCGGCGTCGTTCATCGTGAGCCGATCATGTCGGTGGCGAAGCGGTGCAGGCGTTCGGTGGTCTCAGACAGCGTGGGCGCTTGCAGCACCACGACGATCTGGTTGGCGCCGGCGGCGGCGAAGGCGGCGGCGTCGGCGCGCAGCTGGTCGGCCTCACCGGTGAAATACTGGCGCGCGCCGTCGGCCAGGCGCTTCGGCGCCCACTCGATCGGCTTGAACCACAGCAGGACCGTCGCCACCTCGGCCGGATCGCGCCCGGAGGCCGTCACCGCCGCGCGCAGCCGGGCGATGCCGCCGGCCAGGCGTTCGGGGGTATCGAATGGCGTTTCGTGGTTGTGGGACGCGGGGTACCAGGCGTCACCGAACCGCGCGGTGCGGCGCAGCGCGGCATCGGATTCGCCGCCGACCCAGATGGGGACGCGCGGCTGGATGGGTTTGGGGCGGAACAGCAATTCGTGGAAGGACACGTCGCGGCCGGCGATGCTCGGGGCTTCCTGTTCCCACAGGGCGCGCATTGCGGCCAGGTAGGCATCGGTCACCGCGCCGCGCCGGTTGAACGGGGGCGCACCGAGGGGCGCGTATTCCTCCGCCATCCAGCCGACGCCCACGCCCGCGATCAGGCGGCCTTGCGACAACACATCGACCGTGGCCAGCATCTTCGCCGCCACCACCGCGGGGCGATACGGCACCACCAACACCGAGGGCAGGAGCTTCACGCGCGAGGTGATGCCGGCCAGGAAGCACAACGCGCCGATGACATCCAGGCACTCCGCGGTCTGCGCGCCGACCCAGACGCCGTCGTCCGTGTACGGATACCGCGTGGCGACGGCGCGCGGCAGCACCAGCCGGTCCGGGATGCCGATGGTCGCGTAGCCCAGCGCGTCGGCGGCCCGCGCGACCGCGCCCAGGCCCTCCGGCCCCGCCAGAGCGCCGCGGGCGCCGATATGAATGCCGAACTGCACCGCACTCCCCCCGGGTTCCTGGTGTCCGCGGTATCCTGTGCTAGCCTGTCCGGCAACGCAAACCACGACCCAACCCCCAGGCGGAGGAATCCCATGCAGATCGGATGCAGCGCACCCACCAGCGGCGCGCTCACGGATCCCGATACCATCGCGCGCATCGCCACCGAGGCCGAGATGCTGGGATTCGCCTATGTCACCGTCAGCGACCACCTCATTATTCCGACCGATATCGGCTCGCGCTATCCGTACACCGATAGCGGGGAGTTCCCGTCGGGCGCGCGCGTGGATCGGCACGAGCAGCTGATGACGGCGATGTTCATCGCGGCCAAGACCTCACGTCTGCGGATCGTCACCTCGGTGATGGTGGTGCCGCACCGCCCGCCGGTCCTGACCGCGAAGCTGGTGGCGACGCTGGACGTGCTGTCCAAGGGGCGGATCACGCTGGGCATCGGCGCGGGCTGGATGGAGGAGGAGTTCAATGCCGTCGGCACGCCGCCATTCGCCGAACGGGGCGCGGTGACCGACGAGACGATGCGGGCATGCCGCGCCTTATGGACCCAGGAAGACCCGACCTTTGACGGCAAATACGTGAAGTTTGCCAACGTCGTGTTCCAGCCGAAGCCCGTGCAGCAGCCGATCCCGATCTGGGTCGGCGGCGAAAGCGGCCCGGCGCTGCGGCGGACGGCGGCTTATGCGGATGCGTGGTACCCGATCGGCACCAATCCGACGCATCCGATGGACACGCTGAGCCGCTACAAAGCGGGCGTGGCGCGGCTGCGAGCGCTGACCGAGAAAGCCGGGCGAGACCCAGCGACGGTCGGGCTGGCGTATCGCGTTTCCTCCAACCCCGAAGCGCAACCGAAGGGCATGGTCGATGGCGAGCGCAAGCTGTTCACCGGCGGGGCGACGGATTTCGCCGGTGATATCCGCACGCTGCGCGACATGGGCGTAGGGTCGGTGGATTTCGGCCTGTTCGGCCCGACCCTGGCGGCGACGCTGGATAACATGCGTCGGTTCCGCGACGATGTCATGGCGCACGTATAAGGGAGACGCCAAGATGCAACTTGGGATGACCTTGAAGATGACGGGCGCCGCACCGCACCCGGACATGGACGTGGTGCTAGAGGCGGAACGGCTGGGGTTTGCGCAGGTCTGGGTAGGCGAGTCCTATTCCACCGACGCGGTTTCCCCGGTTGCCTGGGTGCTGGCGCGGACCTCGAAGATCAAGGCGGGGACGGGGATCATGCAGATTCCGGCGCGTACGCCAGCCTGCACCGCGATGACGGCGATGACGCTGGCGTCCTTGTCGGGGGGCCGGTTCCTCTGCGGCGTCGGCATGTCCGGCCCGCAGGTGATCGAGGGTTGGCACGGCGTCCGCTACGGCAAGCCGATGACGCGGACGCGGGAATATATCGCGATCCTGCGCCAGATCCTGGCGCGGGAACGGCCCCTGAGCTTCGCCGGCGAGGAATACACCATCCCCTATGACGGCGCGGATGCGACCGGGCTGGGCAAGCCGTTGCGTTCCATTATCCATGGGGATCCGGGCCTGCCGATCTACACCGCCTCGATCACGCCGGCTGGGTTGCGTACTGCGGGGGAGGTTGCGAACGGAACCCTGCCGATCTTCTATTCGCCCGATCAGCCGGAGATCGTGTCTGGTTCGTTGCTGGAGGGGCGCAAACGCGCCGGCCGCGCGGACCTGGCCGGGTTCGACGTGGCGCCTTATGTCCGCACCCGCATGGGCGAGGATGTGGCGGCGTGCCGCGACGCGATCCGCCCGGAACTGGCACTCTATATCGGCGGCATGGGCGCGCGGGCGAAGAATTTCTACAACGACGTGGCGCGGCGCCTGGGTTACGCCGACGCGGCGCAGAAGATCCAGGACCTCTATCTGGACGGCAAGAAGACCGAGGCGGCAGCTTCCGTGCCGGATGCGCTGATCGACGAGATCTCTCTGGTGGGTCCCGCCGCGCGCATCCGCGACCGGCTGGCAGCGTGGCAACACGCGGCCAAGGCGGGGCATGTCGGCACGATGGTGCTGTCCGGCGCGTCGGTCGCCGCGATGCGGGTGGTGGCGGAGGCGGTGCTGTAGCGTGATGGGCGCCGATGAGCGCTACATCATCGCGTTGTGGATAGGACTCGCAGCCTACTGGGTGTTCATGGCAGTAGGGGCGAAGCGCAGCGTTCCCGCGCCGGGCCGCGTTGGTATCCGCTTGGCCCGGGTGATCGGCGTGGTCCTTTTGTTGCTCCTGCTGGTGGAT
>JAKAZJ010000183.1 GCA_021826565.1 Pseudomonadota bacterium
TGGCGCGCGACCTGGCCGCCGCCTGCGGCTCGCTGGGCCATATCGCCGCGCTGCGCCGGCTGCGGGTGGGGCCGTTCGCCGAGGCCGACGCGATCCCACTGGACAAGATCATCGGTTCGGACCATACGACGCCCGCTTCCCCGGAGCTTCTGCGTCCGGTCGCGACCGCGCTGGCCGACATCCCGGCGCTGGCCCTGACCGAGGCAGAGGCGGTTCTGCTCACCAACGGCCAGGCGCTCAGCTTGGTGACGCTGATGGGTCGGATTCCCGGCGCTGCCGCCCCCGATGGGGGGTTGGTGCGCGCGATGGCGGGGGGCCGTGTCGTCGGATTGGCCCGTCTGAAGGACGGTCTCTGCCAGCCCGAGCGGATTTTGTGATCCCGGACACGCCACCCTTTTTGCAGGAGTACCCCCGATGTCGATCACCGCGGAGCGCCGTACGGCGCTGATTTCCGAACACGCCACGGGTCCGGCCGATACCGGCAGCCCGGAAGTGCAGGTGGCCCTGCTCACTGAGCGGATCACCAACCTCACCGATCATCTCAAGACCCACGCCAAGGATTTCCATTCTCGGCGCGGTCTGCTGATGCTGGTGGGACGTCGGCGCCGGCTGCTCGATTACCTCAAGACCAAGGACACCCAGCGCTACCAGGGCCTGATCGGCCGGCTCGGTCTGCGCCGCTGATCGGTGGCCTGACTTTTTCGGGTCCGACCCCACATAGGGGGCGACCCTGTCCGACCCTCGCGCCATAGGGGCGCGGGGCAACCGCGGAGGCAGCGCCTCCGCACGCCGTGACCGCGGCGGACCTCAACCGTCGATCCGGCTGCCCGAGAGCGTGGGAGCACGGACGGCGTTTCCGGCCGCATGGTTCGGGCGCGCGCCTCAGGCGCGTGGCCCCCGTGCGACCCGAGACGCCGTACCCCGCGCCGCATTGGCCAGGATGGATCGCCCGGCTGCCCTCCGCCGATGCCACGCGCATCGACCAAGGATTGTGCATGTTCAACTATTTCCGCAAGGAACTCGACTGGGGCGGGCGTAAGCTGGTCCTGGAGACCGGCAAGATCGCCCGTCAGGCGGATGGCGCGGTGCTGGCCAGCTACGGTGAGACGATCGTGCTGTGCACCGCCGTCGGTGCCCGCACCGCGCGCGCGGGACAGGATTTCTTCCCGCTGACCGTGAACTACCAGGAGAAAGCCTTCGCCGCGGGCAAGATTCCCGGCGGCTTCTTCAAGCGTGAGGGCCGGCCGAGTGAGGCGGAGGTGCTGAAAAGCCGCCTGATCGACCGCCCGATCCGCCCGCTGTTCCCGCATGGCTTCCGCAACGAGGTGCAGGTGGTCGCCACCGTCCTCAGTCATGACATGGAGAACGATCCGGATATCGTGGCGCTGATCGGCTGCTCGGCGGCGCTGACCCTGTCGGGGATTCCGTTCTTCGGCCCGGTGGCGGCGGCGCGGGTGGGGTACCTGGACGGGCGGTACGTGCTGAACCCGACCGAGAAGCAGCTGGAAGACAGCGCGCTGGACCTGGTTCTGGCCGGCACCGCCGAGGGCGTGCTGATGGTGGAATCCGAAGCCAACGAACTGACCGAGGATGTGATGCTGGGCGCGGTGACCTTCGGGCACCAGGCGTTCCAGCCGGTGATCGCGGCGATCATCGAACTGGCCGAACGGGCGGCCAAGGAACCCTGGAATCTGCCGGAAGCATCCGAGGCCGAGAAGACGCTGTCGGCCCGCGTCGATGCGTTGGCGCGTTCCGGGATCGCCGCAGCCTACCAGGAGCGCGAGAAGCAGGCGCGCCATGCCGGGATCGACGCGGTCAAGAAAGCCGCGCTGGCCACGCTGACGGCCGAGGGTCTGGATGCCGAAAAGGCCAAGGGCGCCTTCAAGGAGCTGGAAGCCGATATCGTTCGTAACGCGATCCTTGATACCGGAATCCGGATCGATGGGCGCGACACGCGCACGGTGCGCCCGATCGTGGCCGAAGTGGGCTTGCTGCCGCGCGCGCATGGCTCGGCCCTGTTCACTCGTGGTGAGACGCAGGCGCTGTGCGTGGCGACCCTGGGCACCGGGCAGGACGAGCAGGTCATCGACGCGCTTGAGGGCGATTACCGCGAGCATTTTATGCTGCACTATAATTTCCCTCCGTATTCGGTGGGGGAGACGGGGCGCATGGGATCTCCGGGCCGGCGCGAAGTGGGGCATGGCAAGCTGGCCTGGCGAGCGATCCATCCGCTGCTGCCGGCGAAGGATCGGTTCCCGTACACCCTCCGGGTGGTGTCGGAGATCACCGAAAGCAACGGTTCGTCCTCCATGGCGACCGTCTGCGGCTCCTCGCTGGCGCTGATGGACGCGGGCGTGCCGCTGCTGCGGCCGGTGGCGGGCATCGCCATGGGGCTGATCAAGGAAGACCGGGCGTTCGCCGTGCTGTCCGACATCCTCGGCGACGAGGATCATCTGGGCGACATGGATTTCAAGGTCGCGGGCACCGAGAAGGGTGTCACGTCGCTGCAGATGGACATCAAGATCACGTCCATCACGCCGGAGATCATGCGCATCGCGCTGGATCAGGCGAAGGATGGGCGGATGCACATCCTGGGTGAGATGGCGCGCGCGCTCACCGGCGCGCGCGACGACGTCGCCGCGACCGCGCCGCGCATCACCGTGATCAACGTGCCGAAGGAGAAGATCCGCGAAGTGATCGGCACCGGCGGCAAGGTGATCCGCGAGATCGTCGAGCAGACGGGCTGCAAGATCGACATCGAGGATGACGGCACCATCAAGATCGCAGCCACCGAGCAGGAGCGCGCGCAGGCGGCGATCGATTGGATTCGCGGCATCGTGGCGGAACCGGAGATCGGTGCGATCTACAACGGCAAGGTGGTGAAAACCGCCGAGTTCGGCGCATTCGTGAACTTCCTGGGATCGCGCGATGGGCTGGTGCATGTCTCCGAGCTGCTGCCCGGGCGGGTGAACCGGACCACCGATGTCGTGAATGTGGGCGACGCGGTGAAGGTGAAGGTGATCGGGTTCGACGACCGGGGCAAAGTGAAGCTGTCCATGCGCGTGGTCGATCAGGCGACCGGGGCGGATATCACCGATCAGGTCGGGCCGAAGGGCGGCGGGCGGGAGCGGGGGGCGGAGTAAGGGCGCAACCTCTCCCAGGTAACCGAGTCCTTTCCCCCGACGGGGGAGAGGGCCCTCGGTTGCGGAGACCGACGGATTTCTCCTATGGAGGCGACCGGAGGGTGATCATGCCGATGACCGTTGCGACCGATTCCCGCCTGCGGCGAGATGGTCGAGGGAGCCGCCTATGAAGCTGCTGAACGCCATCCGCATGGGCGGAGCGGACATCCTGCCGCTGGTCGAAGGCGGCAAGGGCGTCGCCATCTCCAATGGATTCTCCTCGGGCAACTGGGCCGCCGCGGGCGGGATCGGCACGTTCTCGGCGGTCAATGCCGATAGCTTCGATGCCGACGGCCGGCCCATCCCGCAACTGTATCACGGCCGCACCCGCAGCGACCGGCACGAGGAACTGGTGGCCTACGCCATCCGCGGCGCGCTGACCCAGGCGCGGCGGGCGTACGATCTTGCGTCCGGCGCCGGGCGCATCCATGCCAACATCCTGTGGGAAATGGGCGCGGCCGAGCGCATCATCACCGAGGTGCTGGAGCAGGCGAAGGGCATCATCGCCGGCATTACCTGCGGCGCCGGGATGCCGTATCGCCTGTCCGACATCGCGGCGCGATTCGGCGTGTATTATTATCCGATCATCTCCTCGGCGCGCGCCTTCAACGCGCTGTGGAAGCGCGCCTACAGCAAGACCGCCGAGCTGTTGGGCGGCGTGGTGTACGAAGATCCGTGGCTGGCTGGCGGGCATAATGGCCTGTCCAATTCCGAGGACCCGACCAGACCCGAGGATCCGTATCCGCGCGTCGCCGCCTTGCGCAAGGTGATGCGCGAATATGGGCTGCACGACACGCCGATCATCATGGCCGGCGGCGTCTGGTGGCTGGAGGAGTGGGAGGACTGGATCGACAACCCCGAACTGGGCCCGATCGCCTTCCAGTTCGGCACCCGCCCGCTGCTGACCCAGGAATCGCCGATCAGCGACGTGTGGAAGAAGCGCCTGCTGACCTTGAGCGCGGGGGATGTGTTCCTCAACCGATTCTCGCCCACCGGGTTCTATTCGTCGGCGGTGAACAACGGCTTCATCCAGGAACTGCGCGACCGTAGCGACCGCCAGGTCGCCTATACCGCCGAGCCGATCGGCGAGCATGTGGCCGAATTCGGCGTGGGGCCGCGCAAGCGGATCGTGTATCTTACGCCGGCCGATCTGGAATGCGCCCGCGGCTGGGAAGCCCAAGGCTTCACCGAGGCGATGCGGACCCCGGATTCGTCACTGATCTTCGTGACCCCGGCAAAGGCGCGCGAGATCACCGCCGATCAGATCGCCTGCATGGGCTGCCTCAGCCAGTGCCGCTTCTCCAACTGGGCGCAGCACGAGGCCGAGCACACCACCGGCAAGCGCCCCGATCCGCGCAGCTTCTGCATCCAGAAGACGTTGCAGGATATCGCCCATGACGATACGCCCGCGACCGTGGAACGCAATCTGATGTTCTCGGGCCATAACGGATTCCGCTTCGCGCGCGATCCGTTCTACTCGAACGGGTTCATCCCGACCGTCAAGCAGCTGTTCGAGCGGATTCTGACCGGCCGATAAGGAGCGCCATCGCGATGGCCGCCAAGAACATCCTTTGGATCATGTGCGACCAGCTGCGCTTCGATTATCTCGGCTGCGCCGGACATCCGACGCTGCATACACCGAACATCGACGCATTGGCCGCGCGCGGGGTGCGCTTCACCCGCGCCTATGTGCAATCCCCGGTCTGCGGGCCGTCTCGGATGAGCTTCTATACCGGACGCTACATGCGCTCCCACGGGGCGAACTGGAACGGGTTTCCGTTGCGCGTGGGCGAACCGACCCTGGGCACGCATCTGGCGCCGCTTGGCGTGCGGACGGTGCTGGTGGGCAAGACCCATATGGCGGCGGACGCGGAAGGCCTGGCCCGGCTCGGGATCGATCCGAACTCCTCGCTCGGCATCCGCGAATCGCAATGCGGGTTCGAGCCGTTCGAGCGCGACGACGGCCTGTTTCCCGCCCGGGGTAAGCGTGGCATGCCGGCCTATAATGAATATCTGCGCGCACTGGGCTACGACGGGGAAAGCCCGTGGGAGGACTGGGCCAACGCCGCGCAGGGGCCGAACGGGGAGGTGCTGAACGGCTGGTTGCTGGACCATTCCGACAAGCCGGCGCGTATCCCGGAGGAGCACTCCGAGACG
>JAKAZJ010000184.1 GCA_021826565.1 Pseudomonadota bacterium
GCGATGTGGGGGCCCGTGCCTTCCAGGATGGTGTTGGACCCGATCGTGGTGGCGTGCAGCACCGCATCCACCGGGCCGGGGCATTCCTCCAGCAGCGGATCGAGGCCGGCCAGGATGCCGTCCGTGTAGTCGTGCGGGGTGGAGGCGATCTTGCGGGTACGCATTGTTCCGTCCGCGCCGATCACGACCAGATCGGTGAAGGTGCCGCCGATGTCGATGCCGATGCGGAGGCTCATGCGGCCCGCCGTGCCGCGCGCAACGCTGCGGTTGCGGCCGCATCGATTTCCGGCGGATCGCCGCGCGCGACCACGCCGTAGTCCCGCGCCGCCCCCTCGGGCGTGACCAGTCCGCTGCGCAGGTCCCGCGCCACCGCCGCCAGGTCGCGCGCCAGCGGATCGCCATAGCCGCCGCCGCCCGGCAGTTGGTGGCGGAACACCTCGCCGCGACGGAAATTCATCGTCAGCTTGGCATGCAGCCTCTGTTCCGCTTCGGTCCCCGGGTTCAGCTGGTTGCGGCCCGCCGCGCCCGCCCCGCCACCGGCAAGCCCATACGGCCGGTGCGTCTGCCGATCGGCGCGCACCTGCAGAATCCCCTCCTCGGCCCGCATCCGCCAGGTGCGCGCCATCGCCGCTCCGCCGCGGAAGCGGCCCGCCCCGCCGGTATCAGGCACGAAACCGTAGTCCAGGACCTCGAGCGGATTCTCCGCCTCGATCATTTCCACGCTGAAGCTTGCCATGTTGGCGAACATGGTCGTGTTGCCTTCCAATCCGTCCGCCCAGGGCCGCGCGCCCCAGGCGCCGGACAGGAAATCGACATAGATGAACCCGCGCCGGTCGCGGTCGTAGCCGCCGACGGTGATCCCCGTGTTCCCCCCATCCCCGGCGGCAAACACGCGGTCCGGATATAACTGCGCCAGCGCCCCGAAGGCGCAGTCGGTGGCGCGGAACCCGGTCAGGCCGCGGGCCGCGCAAGCCGCGGGCGGCAGCGCGTTCATGATCGTGCCGGGCGGGGCGATCACCTCGATCGCGCGGAACACCCCGTCATTGTTCGGCATGTTCACCGACAGCACCGATTTCGCCGCGGTGAAGCTGGCCGCGGCAGTGTAGGACCAGGTGTTGTTGATCGCGCCCTTCACCTGGGCCGCGCTGCCGGTCCAGTCGAAGCGCATCCAGCCGCCGCGCTTCGTCACCGTGCAGACCAGCGGGATCGGCACGCCGATATCGATCTGGTCGTCATCGATCCAGTCGGTGAAGGTCGCCGTACCGTCCGGCAATTCGGCCAGGCAGTGACGGGTCAGGCGCTCGCTATAGTCCATGGTCGCGTCCATCAGCGCGCGCACGCCGGCCGCGCCATGGCGGGCCACCAGCGCGTCCATCCCGCGCGCCGCAATCGCGCAGGCGGCAAGCTGGGAGCGCAGATCGCCGAAGACCCGTCCGGGCAGGCGCACATTCTTCTCGATGATCCGGTGCAAGGTGGGGTTCGCCACGCCGCGTTCGTAGAGTTTCAGCGGCGGGATGCGCAGACCTTCCGCATAAATCTCGGTGGAATCCGATGCGTTGGATCCGGGCACGCGCCCACCCACATCGGTGTGGTGGCAGATCGTGGCGGCGTAGGCGATCACCGCCCCATCCGCGAAGATCGGGCGGAAGACGAAGATATCGGGCAGGTGCATCCCGCCCTCGTACGGGTCGTTCAGAACCAGGATGTCGCCCGGATGGATGTCGTCGGGGAACGCCGCCAGCGCGGCGCGCAGGGCGACGGGGATGGAGCAGAGATGCCCCGGCAGGCTCAGCCCCTGCGCCACCAGCCGCCCCTGCGCATCACACAAGGCGGCCGAGTAGTCCATGATGTTCTTGAGCACCCCCGAATAGGCGGTGCGGTAGATGGTCAATACCATCTCGTCGCCGATCGCGGCGACGGCGTTGCGGAACAGTTCCTCGGTGATCGGGTCCATGTACGGGATGGGAGCAGGCGGGCGGCCCGGCTACAAGGCCCCCCCGCGCCGCCCCGCCGCGGCGCCGAGACGCAGGCGCAGCGCATTCAGCTTGATGAACCCCTGGGCATCGAACTGATCGTAGGCGCCCTGGTCGTCCTCGAACGTCACCACTTTCATCGAATACAGGCTATGCGGGCTTTCCCGGCCGATGCAGGTCACGTTGCCCTTGTACAGCTTCATCCGTACCCGGCCGGTGACCGAGTTCTGGCTGGCGTCGATGGCGGCCTGCAGCATCCGCCGCTCCGGGCTGAACCAGAAGCCGTTATAGATCAGCTCGGCGTAGCGCGGCATCAGCTGGTCTTTGAGATGCGCGGCCTCGCGATCCAGCGTGATGCTCTCGATCGCGCGATGCGCCGCCAGCAGGATCGTGCCTCCGGGGGTTTCGTACACGCCGCGGGATTTCATGCCGACGAAGCGGTTTTCCACCAGATCCAGCCGGCCGATGCCGTTGGCTTTGCCGAGCGCGTTCAGCTGCGTGAGCAGCGCCGCCGGCGACAGCGTGACGCCGTCGATCGCGGTTGCGTCGCCATGGACGAAATCGACGCTGATGATCGTCGGGGTGTCGGGCGCGTCCTCGGGGCGGATGGTGCGCTGATAGACGATCTCGTCGGCCTCGATCGCCGGGTCTTCCAGGATTTTACCCTCGGACGAGGAATGCAGCAGGTTGGCATCCACGCTGAACGGGGCTTCGCCGCGCTTGTCGCGCGCGATCGGGATCTGATGTGCCTCGGCGAATTCCAGCAGCCGGGTGCGGCTGGTCAGGTCCCATTCGCGCCAGGGGGCGATGATGGTGATGTCCGGTTTCAGCGCGTAGTAGCTGAGTTCGAAGCGCACCTGGTCGTTGCCCTTGCCGGTCGCGCCATGGGCGACGGCGTCGGCGCCGGTGGCCTCGGCGATCTCGATCTGGCGCTGCGCGATCAGCGGGCGCGCGATCGAGGTGCCGAGCAGGTACTGGCCCTCGTACAGCGCGTTGGCGCGGAACATCGGGAACACGAAATCGCGCACGAAGGTCTCGCGCAGATCGTCGACGAAGATCTCCTTCACCCCGGCCTGTTCCGCCTTGCGCCGGGCCGGTTCCAGTTCCTCGCCCTGGCCGAGATCGGCCGTGAAGGTGACCACCTCGCAGCCATAGGTCACCTGAAGCCAGCGCAGAATGACGCTGGTATCGAGGCCGCCCGAATAGGCGAGCACCACCTTCTTCACGGTCTTCCTGGCCATCTTGGTCTCCTTGCGATCGCGGCGCGGAGTAGCGCCGGGGCGGGCGCGGGCGCAAGGGGCCGGCCGACCGTCAGGGCAAAACCATAGGACTCAAGTACCTGTGTGGATGAAGGCCCGGCGCAGTGCCCCCGCCATCATGTCGATTGCCGTGTCGGCCATCCGGATCACCTTGCCCATGCTCATGAAGCCGTGGATCTGGTCGGTCAGATGGATCGCGGTGGTGCGCACGCCCTCGCGTTCCAGTCGGGCGGCATAGGCAACCCCCTCGTCGCGCAGCGGATCGGCCCCGGCGGTCAGGACCAGCGCCGGCGCGGTCCCGGCCAGCGAGGCCGCGCGGATCGGCGAGGCGCGCCAGTCGATGACATCGGCCGGGCCGCGCATGTAATGGTCGATGAACCATTTCATCGTGGCCGAGGTCAGCGGCACGCCCGGCCCGATGGTCTGCGAGGACACGGTGGTCATCGCCATGTCGGTCGCGGGATAGATCAGCAGCTGAAAGGCGAGCTTCGGCAGGTCCCCGTCGCGCGCCATCAGGGCCATCACGGCGGCCAGGTTGCCGCCGGCGGAATCCCCGCCGACCGCCACCCGCATGGGATCGATCCCGAGCGCGCCCGCCTGGGCGATGACCCAGGCGGTCGCGGCGGCGGAGTCATCGACCGCGGCGGGGAATTTGTCTTCCGGCGCCATGCGGTAATCGACCGAGACCACGACGCAGCGCGCGGCATTGGCGAAGCGCCGGCAGACCCCGTCATGGGAGTCAAGCCCGCCCAGCAGCCACCCGCCGCCGTGATAATACACCAGGCCGGGCAACGCCGCCGCCCCCGCGCCGGCGGGGCGATAGAGACGGAGCGGGATATCCCCGTGCGGCCCGGGGCAGGTCAGGTCGCGGACCGTCTCGACCGGCTCCGGGTCGGGCTGCAGCACGGCGCGGCTTTTCATATAGGCCTCGCGCGCTTCCGCCGGGGTCAGTTGCTCGAAGGGCGGACGGCCGGCCAGGCGGATCATGTCCAGCACGAGCAGCACGTCGGAATCGAGGGCGGGGGAAGCAAGGGCGGGCATGGCGGCACTCCGTGTCGGGAAACGGTATCCCGCCTGCGCGGCGGGGGCAAAAATCAGGCGGTCCAGGCCAGGATCGCCTCGGCCACCTTGTCAGGCTGATCGAGTTCCGCCAGATGCCCCGCCTCCGCGATCACCCGCAGGTCGGTGGGGCCGGCGATCCCGGCGCGGAACGCGGCCGCGTAGGAAAGCGGCATGATCCGGTCCGCCTCGCCCCAGACCAGCATTGTGGGCGCGGCGATCAAGGGCAGGCGCTTCTCCAGCCTGGTATTGCCGAGCGGCCAGAAGATGCGCGCCGCGGCCTCGGACGCGCGGGTCTGCGCGATCGGCCATTCGATCGAGTTGGCCCCCTCGGGCGCCGCCTTCATCGCCTTCCAGATCTCAGGGTCGGCGCACATCAGGCCGGGGATCGCGTCCGCCCGCTGCGCCCAGGGATCGGTGGGCGGGTCCTTCTCGTCGAACAGGCCGAACGGCGCGATCAGGGCGAGCCGGCGCACGCTCGCCGGCCAGATCGCGGCGATATCGGCCGCGAGCGAGGCGCCCACCGAACTCCCCGCCAGATCCGCCCCGGCCAGCCCGGCCGCGTCCAGGGTGGCGCGCACCGCGAGCATCCAGTCGAGATGGCTGTCCAGCACCGTATGGCCGCGATCGCCGCCGGGAAATCCCGGCAAGGACGGCACGATCACGCTGCGATGCGCCGCCAGCGCGTCGAGGAACGGCATCCAGCGCGGCAGGCCGCCGAGCCCGGCGAGGAAGCCCAGTTTCGGCCCGCTTCCCTTGCGCCAGACGCGGGTCGGGAAGCCGTTGATTTCGATTGTCGTGGTTTCGGGTTCGCTCACCCTGCTCTCCAGCATCGTCCGATGGGAAGGATCCGGCGCCGGCTATTCGGCGGCGAGGTTCGGCACGAAAGCGGGCACGTTCGCGCGCTGCGCGGCGCCCATCGGTTGCGGCCACCAGCGGTCTTCCCATTCGCCGAACATGCCCCGGAGGTTGGGCATCACCTGCTCGGCGAACAGCTTGGTGTTGGCGCGGCAGACCGCCTTGTTCATGTTGCCGAACTGCAACAG
>JAKAZJ010000185.1 GCA_021826565.1 Pseudomonadota bacterium
ACCTGCACGAACGAGACGATTTCGTCATCGCGTGCGGTGTCTGCTGGCCGGATAATGCGCAACACCGAAAGCCATGCAACAAGACCGCGGCCGGATAAACCGCGCCAACGAAAAGCAAACCCCAATGTCGAGCCCTTTGCATCGCAGCCAAGAGAATTTGCAACAGAGAGGCCGGCAAGCATCGCGTGCGCAACGCGGCGAACGGCGATCGCTGGGTCGAACGCGGCACGTGGCGTCTCACCCGATTGGACAGCTACCGAATCTTCAGCGAAAGTCGAAAGGCTGTAGAATTGGCCGTTGGATTCCGCACGCCAGAAATGCACCATGGGCAGCATTCCGTGGCCGATGCTGTCAATCAGCGTCTCCCACCCGCCGCTCACCTGAACGGGTCGAACCGATGCGTCAGCCCAGCCTGCGGTGTCTGCCCACAACGGCCATTCGACGTCCTTCTTCGGAACGCTGGCCACCACGGTTGCACGAAATTCTCCATCCGCAGCCCGATTGGTAACCGGCGGGTCGATGATCAGTACGGCCTCCCATGACCCCCATTCCCGGATTGCCGTGGCGCCCTGTTCGGAGTCATGGGCCTGCAGCGCAGCTGCAAACCGCTCGTGCCCCGAATTGAGCAGTCGCGTACAGAGATCGGAAAGCCTGGATGGATCTGGGTGAGAGGTCTTCCCAAGACTCCGCATCAGACCAGGGACATCGATATCGGACAAATGCCTCCGTATGAATGCACCAACATCCGCCTCTCTGTTCTGGAAGCAAATCTCCATGATCTCCTTCCAATCACCAGGCTGTGCCGCCGCTGAACTGACGGTGCCGTTGGTCCTTAGCGTCCGGAACAGAACCTCACCGACCCTCAGAAGTTCCTTCCCTTGCTGACCGGGAATGCCCGACTTCACAGCAACCGGGTACTGAACACCGGATGCCACTCGAACGACGGGATGGTGCTGCCCGTCGCGTTCTACGAATTCTATCGAAACGGCAAAAGGCTCGACAGCATGCCGCGAAACAAGCGATTGAATCCTATCCGTATGGAAGACCTGTTGGGGATTGTAACCGGTCGGCATCCGATCGGGCTGGTGAGACTCGTCGTCAAAGCCGACTATAAGGACGCCGCCATTGCGATTCCGCAAGGCAAAAAGTGCTCGTATCAGCGTCGCAGTGTGTTCAGGCTTGTCCAGGGAAAGCCAAGTCTTCAACTCGACGTCAAGAGTCTCGCTTGGTTGCCGAACGAGCGCTTCCAAAGTCTCCCGGTTCGGGTCCATCACGCCCACTCACTGACACGCCAGACACTCCTCGTAATCCGTCCCCGCACTCCCCGCCGCCACCGCCGCCGCCACCAGCGGCAACGGCCCCACCCCGTCATTCGCCTCCGCCGTCATCCCCAGGAACGCCGCCGGCCGCACCGCCTTCTCGCTTACCGAATCCGCCCGCTGGATCGACAGAGACCGGCAATAGTACAGCGACTTCACCCCCCGCTTCCACGCCATCATATGGATCTGATGCAGATCCCGCTTGTCCACATTCGCCGGCAGAAACACGTTCACCGACTGGCTCTGGCAGATCGACCCCGCCCGGTCCGCCGCATGTTCGATCACCCAGCGCTGATCCAGCTCGAACGCGGTCTTGTACACCGCCTTCTCCTGCTCGGTCAGGAACTCCAGCTTCTGCACGCTCCCCTTGTCCAGCGTGATCGCCGACCACACTTCGTCATTATCCATCCCCCGTTCCGCCAGCAACTTCTGCAGATGCCGGTTGCGCACGGTGAAACTGCCGGACAGCGTCTTCTGCAGGAACACATTGGCCGCGATCGGCTCGATCCCCGGGCTGGAATTACCCGCGATGATCGAAATCGAAGCCGTCGGCGCGATGGAAAGCTTGTGCGAAAACCGCTCCATCACCCCCCATTCCTTCGCATCCGGGCACGCCCCGCGCTCCTCCGCCAACATCCGCGACGCCTCATCGGCCTGCGCGCGGATATGGCGGAAGATGCGTTTGTTCCACACTTTCGCCACCACGCTCTCGAACGGCACGTTCAGCGCCTGCAGGAAGGAATGGAACCCCATCACCCCCAGCCCCACCGATCGTTCCCGCATCGCCGCGTATTTCGCCCGTTCCATCCCCGGCGGCGCGCGGTCGATGAAATCCTGCAACACGTTGTCCAGGAACCGCATCACGTCGGGGATGAAGCGCGCATCCCCCTGCCATTCCGACCACGATTCCAAATTCAACGACGACAGGCAGCACACCGCGGTGCGCTGCATCCCGTGCTGATCGATCCCCGTGGGCAGCGTGATCTCGCTGCACAGATTGGACGTCTTCACTTCCAGCCCGGCCAGCTTGTGATGCTCCGGTCGCGCCCGGTTCACGTGATCGGAGAAGATCAGATACGGCTCCCCGGTCTCGATCCGCGCCGTCAGGATCCGGATCCACAGGCTGCGCGCCTGGATCGAGCGGATCACGGCTCCGTCCTTGGGCGAGACCAGCGGCCAGGCCTCATCGGCCTCCACCGCGCGCATGAACGCGTCCGGCACCAGAATCCCGTGATGCAGGTTCAGCGCCTTGCGGTTCGGATCGCCCCCGGTGGGGCGGCGCATCTCGACGAATTCCTCGATCTCGGGATGCCACACCGGCAAATACACCGCCGCCGACCCGCGCCGCAGCGAGCCTTGCGAAATCGCCAGGGTCAGACTGTCCATCACGCGGATGAACGGAATCACGCCGGAGGTCTTGCCCACCGCGCCGACGCGCTCGCCGATCGAGCGCAGATTGCCCCAGTACGATCCGATCCCGCCGCCCTTGGACGCCAGCCAGACATTCTCGTTCCACAGCCCCAGGATGCCATCCAGGCTGTCGGTCGCCTCATTCAGGAAGCACGAGATCGGCAGCCCCCGCTCGGTGCCGCCGTTGGACAGCACCGGCGTGGCGGGCATGAACCACAGCCGGCTCATGTAGTCGTAGATCCGCTGCGCGTGCGCCGGATCGTCGCCGTAATAAGACGCGACCCGGGCGAACAGGTCCTGGAACCCTTCGCCGGGCATCAGATAGCGGTCGGTCAGGGTTGCGCGGCCGAAATCGGTGATCAGCGCATCGCGCGACCGGTCCACATGGACCACGAACCGGCCCTTCATCTGTACGGCGTCGAGCACGTCCTACCCCCCTGTTCGTCGACCGAGATCAGTAATGTCCGACCCGCCCCGAGTCACGGTCAATCAATATATAGCCCCCTTCGCCCGAATAGAACCCCAAATCCACGCCCCCTGTGGCGCGCGCGCCACTTCGGTCACCGCAGCCGGCTCTCCCGCAGCGCGCCTTCCTCCTCCAGCACGGGCGTTGCGGCGGCGGCGACCAGATGAGCGTTGACCTGCTTCACCGCGCGCAGCAGATCGGCCAGCGCCGGCGCGCCCGACACGGTGGCGGCGGCCTCGCGGGCGCGGAATGCCGGTTTTTCCGCGATCAACGCCCGGGCCGTGGCGGGATCGGCGGTCAGGAACACCGCCCCGGCGGTGCGCGCGGTGCCGGCCAGATGGCGCAGCAGGGCCGCGACCTCCGCGCGCGCCGCGTCGGGCAGCACCAGGCCGCGCCGCGCCCGCCGCGCCGCCGGGCGCAGCAGGTCGCGGTCCAGCGTGTCGCCGGCGGCCTCCAGATGGGCGACGAACACCAGCGTCTGGGTCAGCCGGCGGCGATCCGGCTCGGGCAGGGCGTCCGCGTCCAGGGCGGACAGGAACCCGCAGATCGCCCCGTGCAGCCGGTCCAGCACGTCGTCCTGGCGGCGCACCGCGTCCAGCGCGCGCGGATCGCCTCCGGCCAGGGCGGCGGCGGCGGCGATCAGCATCCGCTCCAGCGCGTCGGCCAGGCGCAGGGCTTCCCGCCCCGCGGCGGCCAGCGCCAGCGCCGGGGAAACCAGCGCGGCCTGGTCCAGATAGCGCGGCTGACCCGGGTCCTCGGCGGCGGGCGGGGCCGGCAGCAGCCGGCGCAGCAGCGCGGCGTAGGGGCCCAGAAGCGGCAGCGCCAGCACCGCCAGCGCCAGGTTGAACGCGGTATGCAGATCCGCCACCGCGCGCGCCGAGGCCGGGAAGCGGCCGAGCGTGCCCAGCAGCGCCATGCCCGCCGCCGCCCCCACGGCCCGGAGCAGCAACATCCCGATCGGCACCCGCCGCGCCGCCCAGCCCTCGCCGCCCGACTCCAGCACCGGGTTCACCGCGCTGCCCAGATTGGCCCCGAACACCATCGCCGCCGCGGCCGGGGCCGCCAGCACCCCGTGACCGGTAAACGACATCACCACCAGCACCACCGCCACCGAGGAATGCGCCGCCCAGGCCGCCAGGCCCGCCAGCACCAGACCGGCCAGCGGATAGGCCGCCAGCACCGCCCGCACCGGCCCGGTCACCGCCACGCCGGACGCCAGCCCGGACATCCGGTGCAGCGCCAGCAGGATCAGGCCGAGCCCGATCGCCACCCGCCCCAGATCCCGCCCGCGGCTTTCCCCGCCGCGACGGAACAGCACGACGCCAAGCAGCAACAGCGCCGGCGCCACCCCGGCGATATCGAAGGACAGAAGCTGCACGATCAGCGTGCTGCCCAGATTGGCCCCCAGCATCGCCGCCAACGCCGGTTCCAGCGCCATCGCGCCGCCGGCGGCGAAACCGGCCACCATCAGCCCGGTCGCGGTGCTGCTTTGCAAAATCGCGGTGACGCCCAGGCCCGCCGCGAACGCCGCCAGGCGCCGGCGCAGCGCGCCGCGCAGCAGGCGGCGCAGGCCGGGGCCGAAGCCGCGCTGCACGCCGGTTTGCACCATGCGCACGCCCCACAGCAGCAGCGCGGCCATGCCCGCCAGATCGAGCGCGCGTTGGAATCCACCCATGCGGATAGCATTCTCTTTGTGCCAACGTGGTGCAATCCGCCGCTTGCCCGCCCGGTTCCGCTGGGCCACACAGGCCGCCTGATGCCGCCCCCCCGCCCATGACCAAAGCCCCCACACCCCGCGCCGCGCCCGGCCGCCGCGCCGCGCCGCCGCGCAAGCCGGAACGCGACCTGCTCGCCGCCGCCCCTCCCCCGGCCTTCGTGCCCCCCGCCTTTATACCTCTGACCACCGACCGCCTGACATTGCGCGCCCTCCGCGCCGACGACGCCGGACCGTTGCATCGCTTGATCGACGATTGGGAAGTGCTGCGCAGTCTCGCCAACCTGGA
Organism: Pseudomonadota bacterium; assembly: GCA_021826565.1. The sequence continues at coordinate 5,199 of JAKAZJ010000185.1, forward strand.
CTACCCGTACCCCCGCGCCCTGGCCGATGAATGGATCGCCGGAACGGAAGCGGATCTTGCCGCCGGCCGCGCCTTCCACCTGGCGATCACCGGGCGCGAGGGGGGGA
>JAKAZJ010000002.1 GCA_021826565.1 Pseudomonadota bacterium
GTCCATGAACTGTTGCCGTGGAACCTCCCCAACATCCGGATCAGGCTCGATCAGCGCAACGCTGCCTGACACCGATCGTAGCAGGCCGGCACCCGGTCAGAAACGTGGGGCTGACCGGACGCTTACCATACAACGTGCTGCGTTTCGCGGATCGCGCCCGGATCAATGAGGATGCGGTCAACGGTGCGATCGGCGCGCTGGACGCGCTGTGCCAGGCGGAGGATTGCACCATCCTGGCCCTTTATCACCCCACGCGGGCCGGCGCAGCGCGTGGCGACGCGGGCAACAGCACGGCCTGGGATAGCGCCCCGCGCGCCCGGCTGGGGATGAAGCGCGAAGACGGCGGCAAGGCGATCACCCTCAGCGTGGAGAAGCGCAACCACACTGCCCGCGGAGAGCCGATCACGCTTCACTACCGGGCGGGCATCCTGACCCCGCGGACCGCGGGCGATAAGAGCACCCTCGCGGACGCTTGCGTGGCGGTAGCGGTCATGGCGGCCGAGAAGGGGGTTCCGATCCAGACACAGCGAAAGCTCGCCCCGCAGGATTGGCGGATGGGCAAGATCGAACGGCGGGCCGGGTGGAAGCCGCCTGACCGGGAGGTGAAGGCCGCTCTGGCGCAGGCGATGGCAGGTGACCGGCTCCGGTATCAGCCGGGCGGCGGCACTCACCAGCCGGCCGGATACTACCCCCCGGTCGCCAGCGCGGCCGATGCCACCACCCGTTTGGCAGGAGCCGACAATGCGCAGTGAAGAAACATTATTGCGCGCAACCACTGCGCAACCGTCCAAATTTTGCGCGCAACCGGGTGCGCAACCCGAGCGCAACCGCTGCGCAACCATGGCACAACCGGCGCGCGCGCAACCCCCCATACCCCCCATGCGCTGGCGCGCGCCGACCGGCGCGCCAACGCTGACAAAAGCGGAGCCAACAGCCCCGTGGCGCGACCCGATGGGAAGGCAACCCATCCCCATGCCCGCGCGATGTCTATACGCTGATCGGGTAGGGTCTGACTGGCGCCTCGGGGCTGATCCCGAGCGAGAGATATGCCGCTTCTGGCATGAATATCGCGAGTATCCGGTTACCGCATCCTGGCCAGTCTCTCGCGCGGCCTCGCCGGGCGATATGTTTGATCGGCTATTCCGTCAAGCCAAGCCCGCCGGCCCCGGCTGGCGAGGCTGGCAAGCCCCTGGCACAGGGTGCCCCGGGATCGGACGTGGTGCCCCTCGCCGAGCGTCCTGGTGCTGGCCCCCTTCCCCCCAAAGCACCCGCCAATCCCCCGAACGCCGCGTGGCGCGATCCTGGGGGCAGTTTTAGGCCGCCTTGCGTCTGCCTCCCCGGTCCGGGTCCGCGCCAGTGCCGGGCCAGTGCCGGGCCAGTGCCGGGCCAGTGCCGGGCCAGGATGGCTCGATCCAGCCCTATTCCATCCCCCCGGCGGAGGTAATCTCCGCCATTTTTTCGCCTGACACCGGCCGATTCGGCCATGTTCTGCCCCTTCTGCGTGTCCTACCCATCCCGCATACCCATCTTGAAAGGCTGATCCATGTCTCGCCTCGCCGCCTTGCTCCCCCGTTGCGCGCCTCAATCTGAACGGCGATCCATGTCCCCCACCGCGGAGCTTCTGACCGATCTGCAAGGCCGCCTCGCCAGAGCCGTGGCCGAGCGCGATGCGCTGGCGGCCCGCGTCGCGCAGCTTTCCTTCCCCGGCGGGAAGCTCCATGACCACCGCTGGACCGGTAACGCCGCCTTGATCCTGCCGCTGCTAGATCGGCTCGCCGATGCCAGCGCCGCGACCCTCCGGCATGTCGGGAGCGTGGCGTGATGCGCGCGCCAATCGGCGCCGGTCCGGAAAAGACCGGGGGTAGTGCCGGCGGCCCTCTTGCGCGCGCGCTCGCAAAGATGAGCTTGGCAGCGGTCTCTTTCGCGGCGGAACTCCCCGAGAGGCGTTCCAAAAATCTGGACCGGAACTTCCTGCAACGTCCATTACGTTAGGAGACTGAACGTATCTGACTTCACCACGACAACGGCCCCGACCTTCTCGCCCGAGCAGCTTGCCGCCGCGCGGGCATACTGGATCGGCCAGGGGTATGATCCGGCGGCTTTCGACGCTGCCGTGGCCCCAGCGCCAGCGGCCCCGCCCTGACCATGGCGCAAGCGGCGCGCCTCTCGGCCGATCAGATGCAGCCCGGTGCTGACCACTCGCAAAAGACCCGGGGTATGGTTGGCGGCCCTCGCCACCGGTCTTGCGCGAGGTGCCCCGTAAGGCCCCAATCTTTCGCGGCTCGACCCAATATTGTAAGTGCTAATAAACAACGAAATCTTCTTGCAACTATAAGATATATGAACGAAACATCATCTAGAATTGAAGGCGGTCCTTGAACGAAATGGGTGCTATCTCTGCCGAGACTTTCGCAATCACCTAAACCGATGGAGTTTAGGACAAGTCTTGCACGAGGCGGGTTCAAGGTGTATCGTCTACCATCCGGACCATGTGGGTCCTGCGCTGATTGCGAGTTGCTTGCCCGGCCGATCATCGAACCCCTACCGTCGGACGGATTGGTGGATGGCCACTCAAGCCAGACTTGGCAACGGGGATCACTTCCGGCCGATGCCCGGACGCTACTCCTGGCCGCGATCGTGCAAGCTGCTGGGTTCTGCGTTGGGTTCAATGGAGATGGCCTATGTCCCGAATGCGTCTGGTGCTTGCGTTGGCAACGACCCTGAGCGGCCTCGCGCTCGCAGGCCCCGGCATGGCAGGACAATTTCAGGATGGACAGGCGGCCTTACTAGCGGGCGACTATGCCACTGCCCTGAATGATTGGCGGCCCCTGGCCAAGCAGGGAAATGCCGGGGCGCAGACCGGTCTTGGCTTGCTCTACGAGCAGGGGACAGGCGTGCCGAAGGATGATACCCAGGCCGCTTATTGGTGGCGCCTCGCCGCCAAGCAGGGGGATGCCGGGGCGCAATTGGGCCTCGGCTACCTCTACGAGTTTGGCCAAGGCGTGCCAAAGGATTACACTCTGTCGGCCCACTGGTATCGCCTCGCCGCCAAGCAGGGAAATGCCAGGGCGCAGGGCGCCCTCGGCGACCTCTACGACCACGGGGCAGGCGTGCTAAAGGATGACACCCAGGCGGCCCACTGGTATCGCCTCGCCGCCAAGCAGGGGGATGCCGGGGCGCAATTGGGCCTCGGCACACTCTACGACCAGGGCAAGGGTGTGCCGAAGGATTATACCCAGGCAGCCCACTGGTTTCGCCTCGCCGCCAAGCACGGAAATGCCATAGCGCAGGGCGTCCTCGGCGCCCTCTACGACCACGGGGCAGGCGTGCTAAAGGATGACACCCGGGCCGCTTATTGGTGGCGCCTCGCCGCCAAGCAGGGAAATGCTCTGGCGCAATCCAGCCTCGGCTACCTCTACGACCTGGGGCGAGGCGTGCCGAAGGATTACACCCAGGCTGCCCACTGGTATCGCCTCGCCGCCAAGCAGGGAAATGCCAGGGCGCAGACCGGCCTGGGCATACTCTACGACCGTGGGGCAGGCGTGCTAAAGGATGACACCCAGGCTGCTTATTGGTGGCACCTCGCCGCCAAGCAGGGAAATGCCATAGCGCAGATCAGCCTCGGCCTGCTCTACGAGCAGGGCAAGGGTGTGCCGAAGGATTACACCCAGGCAGCCCACTGGTTTCGCGTCGCCGCCACGCAGGGAAATGCCTTAGCGCAATTGGGCCTCGGCGACCTCTACGACCAGGGCAACGGTGTGCCGCAGGATTACGCCAAAGCCTACGTCTGGTTCGACCTTGCCGCTGCGGGTGGCGACCTTATCGCGGCGAACGCCCGCGACCTCGTGGCAAGGCATATGACCCGTGCGGAACTTGCCGCGGCACAACGCGCGGCCGAGACGTTCCGGCCTCATTCCGCCGCGCCGTGATGCCGCCCCCCGCTAGCCTTCGGATTGCGGAACCCGTCCGGGCGCAGGGCAGCAAACCCGTAGAACGCTGCGGGCCGGACCCAAGGGTGGCATTGGGACAGCCCCGTCGTGAATGGTGTATGTGTCAAGGGATGGGTATCTGAGCAGTCCTCACGTAATATATTGAAATTCCTTGTGTTTTTCGCCTTATTGGCGGGCCGCGACCGACGATGATGAGCACTATGTCTGCGCTATAGCACTATGATGGGTGCTCGCGGTGCCGGATAGCCGAGGGCGGACCCTACCCAGGATTGGAGGGGTTTGCAGAGCTCAGGTCATTGCGTCCCGGATCGGCGCGTGACGCGACAGACCGACAAGCGAGTGCAACAGCATCGTGGGGGTGAGCTGCCGAAGCGGCTGCCGCGCCGAACAGACCGAGACGAAGGCGAGCGGTGTCGTTTCTGGATCGATTTCGGCGCGGAGCGGGCGGTGAGCCGATCGAATACCGCCCGGAGGCGATCGGGCGGTGTTCACTCGGACGCGGATCAGGCGGAGCGGGTGGTCGGCGGCTCCTGCGGTCTCGGCCGGACGAATCATGCCGGAGCCGGGATGTCAGCGGGTTTTTCAGCGGCCGGCCCGAGCCTTTACGGAGCGACCAATGACACCGGGGGCGCGCCCGCGTCCGCCGCGGTGGCCCCCGTCTCGCGACGAGGCAGTCTCGACCAATGCTGCGTAGAACTGCTCGCGCTCGACGATGATCGCACGGCCTTTCTCGATCAGGAACGACTGCAATCGCGCGTGGAGCGGCAGCAATGGCATCCCCAGGCGGCGGGAAATCAGCCAGGCGCGCATCAATGGTGTGCCCTCGATCGGCAACTCAACGAGCGAGCCGAGACAAAGTTCAAGTCCGATGGTGTGGCGCGAGATCAGCGCCAGCCCCATCCCGGCGGTTACCGCCTGCTTGAGCATTTCGTTGCTGTTGCTTGTCAGCACGGTCCGTGGCTTGGCACCGGCAACCTGGAAGAATCGCTCGGCGAGTTCGCGGGTGCCCGAGCCTTCCTCGCGGGCGATGAACGCCTCCCCAGAGAGCATAGTGGCGGGCAGCGGCCCATGGCCGACGAAGGGATGGCTCGGGGCGGCGATGATCACCGATGGATGGTCGGCGAACGCCTCCCCGCTGACCGGCAGATCGGCCGGGGGGCGCCCGGCGATGACGAGATCCACCGTGCCTTCGATCAAGGCCTGGAAGATCTCGCGCCGGTTGCCGTCACGCAGGTTGAGCGTCACCGCGGGGTAGGCGGCCTGGAAGCGGGCGAGCATGTGGGGGACGATGTATTTGGCGGTCGAGACCAAGCCAACGCTGACGCGCCCGCCGGTTAGCCCCTTGTGCGCCTGCAACGCCCTGTCCGCGTCCTGCAGCGCCTGGAGAATCGTCTCGGCGTAACCGAGCAGGGCGCGGCCGGGTTCGGTCAGCCCGATGCGCCGGCCAGCGCGCTCGAACAGAGCGAAGCCGCTCACGCTTTCCAGTTGGCGGATCTGGGCCGAGACCGCTGCGGGGGTGAGGTGGAGCCGCTCGGCGACACGGGCGAAGGCGCCGGAGCGGGCGGCTTCGGCAAAAATCTGGAGCTGCCGGATGGTGGCCTGACGCATGGGCCATAGATAAAGGATTACTTGTCAAATCCGCAAGTTCTTTTCGCTTTTCTATGTCAATCGCCTCGCCTAGCTTGCGCCGCGCATCCAGACCCCAACCAGCCAACGGGACAAGACCATGGAGAAGCCGGCCAGTGGCAAGATCACCGACATGAAGGAGCGCTACCGCTCCGGCGTGCTGAAATACCGCCAGATGGGCTACTGGGAGCCTGACTACCAACCCAAGGATACCGACGTGCTCGCGGTGTTCCGCATCACCCCGCAGGACGGGGTGGACCCGGAGGAGGCCGCCGCCGCGGTGGCCGGCGAAAGCTCCACCGCGACCTGGACCGTGGTCTGGACCGACCGCCTGACCGACGCCGAATACTACCGCGCCAAGGCGTATCGGCTGGATCCTGTCCCGGGCACGCCCGGGCAGTGGTTCGCCTATATCGCCTACGACCTCGACCTGTTCGAGGAAGGCTCGATCGCCAACCTGACCGCCTCGATCATCGGCAATGTGTTCGGGTTCAAGCCGCTCAAGGCGCTCCGGCTCGAGGACATGCGCATCCCCGCGCCTTACCTCAAGACCTTCCAGGGACCCGCCACCGGCATCGTGGCCGAGCGGGAGCGGTTCAATTGCTATGGCCGGCCGCTGCTCGGGGCGACGATGAAGCCGAAGCTCGGTCTGTCCGGGCGCAACTACGGCCGGGTGGTCTACGAGGCGCTGCGCGGCGGGCTTGATTTCACCAAGGACGACGAGAACATCAATTCGCAACCGTTCATGCACTGGCGCGACCGGTTCCTCTACTGCATGGAGGCGGTGAACAAGGCCGCGGCGGAGACCGGGGAGATCAAGGGCAGCTATCTCAACGTCACCGCCGCCACGATGGAGGACATGTACGAGCGCTCCGAGTTCGCGCGCTCGCTCGGCAGCGTGATCGTGATGATCGACCTGGTGATCGGCTACACCGCGATCCAGTCGATGGCGAAATGGGCCCGACGCAATGACATGATCCTGCACCTGCACCGGGCCGGCCATTCCACCTATACCCGCCAGAAAAACCACGGGGTCGCGTTCCGGGTGATCGCCAAATGGATGCGCATGGCCGGAGTGGATCACATCCACGCCGGGACCGTGGTGGGCAAGCTCGAGGGCGATCCCAACGTGATCCGCGGCATCTACGATACCTGCCGCGAGCTGCACGTGCCGCAAAACCTCCAGCACGGCATCTTCTTCGACCAGCCCTGGGCCAGCCTCAAGCGGCTGATGCCGGTCGCCTCGGGCGGCATCCATGCCGGACAGATGCACCAGTTGCTCGGCTATCTCGGCGAGGATGTGGTGCTGCAGTTCGGCGGCGGCACGATCGGCCATCCGATGGGTATCGCCGCCGGCGCGGTCGCCAACCGCGTCGCCCTGGAAACCGTGGTCAAGGCCCGCAACGAGGGCCGCGATCTCTGGAACGAGGGACCGGCGATCCTGGCCGAGGCGGCGCGCTGGTGCGAGCCGCTGCGCGTCGCGCTCGATACCTGGAAGGATGTCACCTTCGACTACGCCTCGACCGACACGGTCGATTTCATGCCTACGCCCACCACCGCCTGACCGCGCCGCACCGACGAAGGAGCCGGACCATGAAGCTGACCCAAGGGCAATTCTCGTTCCTCCCGGATCTCACCGATGCCGAGATCACGGCGCAAGTCGCCTACGCGCTCGATCAGGGCTGGGCGGTCGGCATCGAGCATACGCGCGATCCGCACCCCCGCAATATCTATTGGGCGATGTGGGGGCACCCGATGTTCGACCTGCGCGATCCGGCCGGGGTGATGATGGAACTGGCCGCCTGCCGGCGCGATCACAGCGATGGCTATATCCGCGTGGTCGCGTTCGATAACCGCAAGGGCTGGGAGTCGATCCGCATGTGCTTCATCGTGAACCGTCCTGCCGAGGAACCTGGCTTCGAACTGGTGCGCGGCGAGGGCGATGGGCGTCGCATCGACTACCGGCTGCGCGGTTACACCACCGCCCGCCCGCCCGCCACCTGAGTTGTCCCGGAGCATGACGATGCCCGCCACGCGAATTGCCCCCTCGCTCCTTGCGGCCGATTTCGCCCGACTTGGCGAGGAGGTCGCGCGCGTAACCGCCGCCGGCGCGGAGCTGATCCATCTCGACGTGATGGATAACCACTACGTTCCTAACCTGACTTTCGGGCCGCAGGTCTGCGCCGCGCTGCGCCCGCTTACCGCCGCGCTGCTCGACGTGCACTTGATGGCCCGGCCGGTCGATGCGCTGATCGGGATGTTCGCCGAGGCCGGGGCCGATATCATCAGCTTCCACCCCGAGGCCTCCGATCACGTCGATCGGTCGCTCGCGCTCAACCCGGCGACGCCCCTCGCCGTGCTCGATCATGTGTTGGACCGGCTCGACATGGTGTTGTTGATGTCGGTCAATCCCGGATTCGGCGGCCAGGCCTTCATCCCGACGACGCTCGACAGGGCGCACGCGGCACGGCGACGGATTACGGCGCATGTCGCCGCCGGCGGGCAGCCGATCCGGCTTGAGATCGACGGCGGGGTGAAGCCGGCCAACATCGCCGCGATCGCCGCGGCCGGAATCGATACGTTCGTGGCCGGCTCGGCGGTCTTCGGGGCACCCGATCCGGACGGCGGCTATCGCCGGGTGATGGCGGCACTGCGGAGCGAGATCGCTGCCGCCGTGCCATGGTGCGCGCCATGAACGCACAGGTCGAAGCCGCCGCGCCGACGGTGGATCTGCAGGCGCTGTTCACCGAGAGCAAGGTGGGCGAAACGCTGGCCGCGCTCGAGCGCGATCTGGTCGGGCTGCAACCGGTCAAGACCCGGATCCGCGAGATCGCCGCGCTGCTGCTGGTGGAGCGCGCGCGCCGCCTGCTCGGCCTCGCGGCCGAACCCCCGTCGTTGCATATGTGCTTCACCGGCAATCCCGGCACCGGCAAGACCACCGTTGGGCAGCGGATGGCGGCGATGCTGCACCAGCTGGGTTATATCCGGCGTAATCACGTGGTCAGCGTCACCCGCGACGACTTGGTCGGCCAGTATATCGGCCATACCGCGCCCAAGACCAAGGAGGTGCTGAAGAAGGCGATGGGCGGCGTGCTGTTCATCGACGAGGCGTACTATCTCTACCGCCCCGAGAACGAACGCGACTACGGCCAGGAAGCAATTGAGATTTTGCTGCAGGTGATGGAGGATCGGCGCGACGATCTGGTGGTCGTGCTGGCCGGTTACAAGGACCGAATGGACACGTTCTTCCGCAGCAATCCCGGCATGGCGTCGCGGATCGCGCATCATGTCGACTTCCCCGACTATACCGCCGAAGAGCTGTTCCGTATCGCCACCCTGATGCTCGAGCAGATGCATTACCAGCTGAGCCCGGACGCCGCTGTCGCGCTCGGCGAGTATATCGCGCGGCGAATGCGCCAGCCGCGCTTTTCCAACGCGCGGTCGATCCGCAACGCGCTCGACCGGACCCGGCTGCGCCAGGCGAACCGGCTGTTCGCTGCCGGCGGGGGCGCGCTGGACCGCGCCGCGCTCGCCGCGATCGAGCCGACGGACATCCGTGCCAGCCGGGTGTTTGCGGATTAGCGCGCAAATGACGGGGGAAACCATGCATCGGCAGAAGACCTTCAGCAAATTTATCATCGAGGAGCAGCGCCGCGGCGCCCGGCCGGACCCGGATTTCACCGCGCTGCTCAACGATATCCAGACCGCCTGCAAATACATCGCGGTCGCGGTCTCCCGCGGCGGTGCGGCGACGAAGACCCCGACCGGCGCCAACGTCCACGGCGAGATCCAGAAGCCACTCGATCTGCTCACCAACGATGTTATGGTGCAGACCTGCGAGTTCGGCGGCCAGGTGCGCGCGATGGTCTCCGAGGAGATGGCGGATCCCTACCTGATCCCGGGCGAGTCCCCGCGTGGACGTTATCTGCTGGTGTTCGATCCGCTGGACGGATCCTCCAACATCGACGTCAATGGGACCGTCGGCACGATCTTTTCCGTCCTCCGCGCCCCCGAGGGCGCGGCGGCGCCGCGGGCGGAAGATTTCCTCCAGCCCGGAACGAGCCAGATCGCCGCCGGCTACGCGCTCTATGGCCCGGTCTCGATGCTGGTGGTCAGCCTCGGCTCTGGCGTGCACGGCTTCACGCTGGACCGCGAGATCGGCGCCTACAGCCTGACCCATCCCGATCTGCGCATTCCCGCCGGCACGCGGGAGTTCGCGATCAACGCCTCCAACGAACGCTTCTGGGAACCGCCGGTCCGCCATTACGTGGAGGAATGCATCGCCGGTAAGTCCGGCCCGCGGGGCGAGGATTTCAACATGCGCTGGATCGCGGCCATGGTGGCGGAGGTGCATCGGATCCTGATCCGCGGCGGCGTTTTCATGTATCCGCGGGATACGCGCGATCCGTCGCGGCCGGGCCGGCTGCGCCTCCTCTACGAGGCTAATCCGATGGCGATGCTGATCGAGCAGGCCGGCGGCGCGGCCTCTACCGGCCGGAAACGGCTGCTCTCGCTGCAGCCGCGGGATATCCACGAGCGCGTGCCGGTGATCCTCGGCTCGCGCGAGGAAGTGGAACGGCTCGAGCGATACCATGCCGCCTTCGACCGCGGCGAGGACCTCGCCTTCGACACGCCGTTGTTCAATACCCGCTCTTTGTTCCTCCGCAACGCCTGACGGGGAGCGCCTGCATGTCCAGGAAACATCCCATCGTTGCCATCACCGGCTCCTCCGGCGCCGGGACCACCACGGTGATGTCGGCGTTCCAGCAGATTTTCCGCCGCGAGGGCGTGAACGCGGCGATGCTGGAGGGCGACGCGTTCCATCGCTACGACCGCGCCGAGATGCGCGCGTTGATGGCCGAACGCCAGAAGGCCGGGGATAACACGTTGAGCCATTTCGGTCCCGAGGCCAATCTGTTCGCGGAGCTCGAGGCGCTGTTCGCCGGGTACGGCGAGACCGGCACCGGTCGGGTCCGCAAGTACCTCCACAGCGACGAGGAAGCCGCGCCATACGGCTTGCCCAATGGCACCTTCACGCCGTGGACCGAGCTGCCGGCGGAGACCGACCTGCTATTCTACGAGGGCCTGCACGGCGGCGTGAAGACGGACCAATGCGATGTCGCGCGCCATGTCGATCTGCTGGTCGGCGTTGTGCCGATCATCAATCTGGAATGGATCCAGAAGCTGCATCGCGACAAGAAGGCGCGTGGGCATTCGCACGAGGCGATCGTCGATACCATCCTGCGCCGGATGCCGGACTATGTGAACTACATCACCCCGCAGTTCTCGCGCACCCATGTCAATTTCCAGCGCGTGCCGACGGTCGATACCTCCAATCCGTTCGTCGCCCGCGATATCCCGGGTCCCGAAGAGAGCATGCTGGTGATCCGCTTCGCCAATCCGAAGGGGATCGATTTTCCCTATCTGCTGTCGATGCTAAAGGACAGTTTCATGTCCCGGCCCAATACCATCGTCTGTCCGGGCGGCAAAATGGGCCTGGCGATGCAGCTGATTTTCACGCCGATGATCTGGCAGCTCATGGACCGCAAGAAACGGAGTGCGTGATCCGTCTCGCGGCCGAACCGGGGAAAACCGAACGATGGCACTGATCTCGATGCGCCAATTGCTGGACCACGCCGCCGAGCACGGTTACGGCGTGCCGGCTTTCAACATCAACAACATGGAGCAGATCCACGCGATCATGCAGGCGGCCGACGCCTGCGCGAGCCCGGTGATCCTGCAAGGCTCTGCGGGGGCGCGGAAATATGCCGGCGAGGCGTTCCTGCGCCACCTCGTCGCCGCGGCGGTCGAAACCTGGCCCGACATCCCGGTGGTGCTGCACCAGGATCACGGCGCCAGCCCCGCGGTCTGCCTGCGCGCCATCCGCTCCGGCTTCACCAGCGTGATGATGGACGGCTCGCTCGGCGAGGACATGAAGACCCCGTCCAGCTACGACTATAACGTGGACGTCACCGCCCGGGTGGTGGAGCTGGCCCGCGCCGTCGGCGTCTCGACCGAGGGCGAACTCGGCTGCCTCGGATCGCTCGAATCCGGCACCGCGGCCGAGGAGGACGGCTCCGGCGCGGCCGGCCGGCTCGATCACGAGCAGTTGCTGACTGATCCCGACCAGGCGGCGGATTTCGTCGCCCGCACCCGGGTCGATGCACTGGCGATCGCGATCGGAACCAGTCACGGCGCCTACAAGTTCTCCCGCCAGCCGACCGGCGAGATCCTCGCCATCGACCGCATCCGCGCGATCCACGCCCGGATTCCGACCACGCATCTGGTGATGCACGGCTCTTCCTCGGTGCCGCAGGAGCTGCTCGCCGTGGTGCGCGCATACGGCGGCGCCATCAAGGAAACCTATGGCGTTCCGCTGGAACAGATCCGCGAGGGCATCCGCCACGGCGTGCGCAAGGTGAATATCGACACCGACATCCGCCTGGCGATGACCGGGGCGATGCGGCGCGTCATGGGCACGCGACCGGAAGAGTTCGATCCGCGCAAGTTCCTCGCCGCCGCGGTGGAGGCGACCGCGACGCTGTGCCGCGAGCGATTCGAGGCGTTCGGGAGCGCCGGACAGGCCCCGCGCCTCCGTCCTGTCCCGCTCGCCGTGATGGCGGAACGGTACGAAGCGGGTCGGCTCGATCCGCGCATCGCCTGATCCCCGCAAGCTGCGACCCCACCAGGAGCCGAGTATGACCGCAACCGCCGAACTTGCCGCCCGCCCCACTGGGCCGGTTCATGAGATGGCCAACGCCATCCGCGCGCTTGCGATCGACGCCGTGGAAGCGGCGAAATCGGGCCATCCTGGGATGCCGATGGGGATGGCCGAGCTCGCCACCGTCTTGTGGTCGCGCTACCTCACCTTCGACCCCGCCGATCCGCACTGGCCGGACCGCGACCGTTTCGTGCTGTCGAACGGCCATGGCTCAATGCTGCTCTATGCGGCGCTGCATCTCACCGGCCATGCCGGAATGGAGATGGGCGCGCTCGCCAGCTTCCGTCAATTGCATTCGCCCGCGGCGGGACATCCAGAATACGGGGCCCATCCGGCGATCGAAATGACCACCGGTCCGCTCGGCCAGGGTATCGCCACCGCGGTCGGCATGGCGCTGGCCGAGCGGATGCTCGCCGCGCGCTTCGGTTCCGCGCTGGTCGATCATCGCACCTACGTTTTCGCCGGCGACGGCTGCCTGATGGAGGGGATCAGCCAGGAGGCGATCGCGCTGGCCGGGCATCTGCGGCTGTCGCGGCTTTGCGTGATCCACGACGATAACGCGATTTCGATCGACGGCCCGACCGCGCTCGCCAGTTCGGAGGATATCCCACGACGGTTCGTCGCGGCCGGCTGGGCGGTGCGGCGGATCGACGGGCACGATCCGCGCGCCATTGCCCCCGCGCTAGCCTTCGGCCGGCGGGCAACCCGCCCGACCCTCATCAGCGCGCGCACGATCATCGGCTTCGGCGCGCCGCACCGGGCCGGCACCGCCGCGGCACACGGCGCCCCGCTCGGCGCCGAGGAGGCGGCGGCGGCCAAGGCGGCGCTCGGCTGGGACTCCCTGCCTTTCACCGTTCCGGCCGTGATTCGGGCACGCTGGGAAGCGGCCGGGCGCCGCGGCGCGGCGCAACGACTCGCCTGGCAGGAACGCTTGGCCGCGCACCCGCAGCGCACAGCGTTCGAGCGCGCGATCGCGGGGGAGCTGCCCGCGCAGCTCGACACGGCGCTGGCCGCGCTGCGCGCGGAATTGGCGGCCGCCCGTCCGCGGCTCGCGACCCGTCAGGCAAGCCAGCGCGCGATCGCGGCCATCGCGCCTGCGCTGCCCGAACTGGTCGGCGGTTCGGCCGATCTGACGGGATCGAACCTCACCCACGCGCCGGGCATGGCGCCGGTGGTGGCCGGGGACTACGCCGGGCGCTACGTGCATTTCGGCGTTCGCGAGCACGGCATGGCGGCCTGCCTGTCTGGCCTCGCGCTGCATGGCGGCTTTATTCCCTACGGCGGCACGTTCCTCTGCTTCGTCGATTACATGCGTCCGGCATTGCGGCTTGCGGCGCTGATGCGCCAGCGCGTGATATACGTCCTGACCCATGATTCGATTGGCCTCGGCGAGGACGGGCCCACGCATCAGCCGATCGAGCATCTGGCCAGTCTGCGGGCGATCCCGAACCTGTATCTGTTTCGTCCCGCCGATGCGATCGAGACCGCGGAGGCATGGGAGATCGCGCTCCGCACCCGGGACCGCCCCTGTCTGATCGTCCTGTCCCGCCAGACCGTGCCGACGCTCCGGTCCGACACGACGGACAACCGCTCAGCGCGCGGCGGATACGTCCTGGCCGAGGCCGAGGGGCCGCGGCAGGCGACCTTGATCGCCACGGGATCGGAGGTCGCCATTGCGCTGGAGGCACGCACCCGCCTGGCCGCCGATGGAATTCGCGCCGCCGTCGTCTCCCTGCCGTGCTGGGAACGTTTCGCCACCGAGGACGAGACCTGGCACGCCGAGGTGCTGGGCACCGCGCCGCGCTTCGGGATCGAGGCCGCCTCGGGTTTCGGCTGGGAGCGCTGGCTGGGACCCGACGGGGTGTTCATCGGTCTGAGCGGATTCGGCGCCTCGGCCCCGGCGGAGACGTTGTACCGGCATTTCGGCCTGACCGCCGAGGCCGTGGCGGCTGCGGTGCGGCGGCGCACGCTATCCTAACGGGGGAGAGGCTGCCGGGTGTCCGTTCGATTTCGCGGGCGCACAACGCATGGCGAGCGCAGGGCGAGGGTGTGAACCGACTGGAACTTTTTTGCTGCAGGCGCTCGCCCGGTGGCCGCTCAGCCCTCGCGCGGTCTGATTGCGCCGGGTTTTCGCGCAGGCTTTTCTTCTTGTTGGAACCAGGCCATCGGATTGTCGCTCGCGCTCAGCGGCTTCAGGATCGCAAGGAGCGCTCGCGCCATCGGCAGCAACGGGTCGCCGTCGACGTAGACCAGCCCCACGTGCCGCGTCACCTCGGGATTGACGAGCCGAACGACACGGGCGCCGGGAAAGCCTCCCGCGACAAGTTCGAAATGGCTCGGCACGATCGTGGCGAAACCGCTGAACATCGTGTGGAAGGCGAGATTTACGATGGAATCCGACTCGATCTGAGGCGTCGGCGCTTCGCCCACCGAGGCAAACGCGGCATCGATCACCTGCCGCTCATGCATGTGTGGCGGCAACAGGCACAGCTTCAGCTTCGCCGCCTCGCCCCAGGTCATCTCCGATGCCCCGGACGAGCCCGCCTCCTGGGGAATCAGAAGGCTCAGATGCTCCTTGTAGAGCGGCATGCTCAACAATGGCGCCGGCTGCGGCTGATCGATATAGGTGATTCCGGCATCGATATCGAAGCTGATCAGCTTGATCCGGAGTTCCTCGTTACCCAGGAAGCGAACGTCGATCCTGGATTTCGAATGAACGTCGAGGAATCTCTTGTTGAGATATGGCAATACCGGTGTGCTCGTCGGCATGACCCCGAGACGGAGCCGGCCGGTCAGTTCCTTCTTCAGGATCGAAAGATCCTGGCGCATGCTGTTCCGGTCGGAGAGAATCCGCTTCGACCATTCCAGGATACGCTGCCCCTCCGGGGTCAGGCCCTGGAACCTCTGATGGCGCAGCACGATGGTCGACCCGAGCTCGATCTCGAGCTGCCGGATCGCGTTCGACAGCGTCGGTTGCGACACATTGCAATGAACCGCGGCTCGGCTGAAGTTCTGGTGCTCGGCGAGCGCCAGAAGATATTCGAGCTGTCGGAAGAACAAGGCGCTTCTCCCCTGGCACGTTGGCCCATCCTGCCGAGACCCTACAACCTCGCCAATGATCTTGCTATCACTGGACGAGCGGTGGACGTCGAGTGGAACCCTGGTCCGGGGAGGCTGGTGCACGCCCCAGGAGAGGCCCTGATCAGAGCCAGCCCATCCCCCGCGCCAGCATGTTCAGCGCCACCAGCACGATCACCGGCACGAAGATCTTCTTCAACCAGACATTGGACATCCTGGTGAGTATCTTGGCTCCGACCGTCGCGCCCAGCAGCACGCCGAGCGCCACCGGTGCCGCGATGGCCGGATCGATATCGCCACGCTGGAAGAAGATGCCCGCCGAGGCCGCCGCGGTCACCCCGATCATGAAATTGCTGGTGGTGGTGGAAACCTTCATCGGCAGCCGCATCGCCGTGTCCATCGCCAGCACCTTGAACGTGCCGCTGCCGATGCCGAGCAGGCCGGAGATCAGCCCGGCCACGTACATCATGCTGAAGCCCGACCTGATATGCGCCACATGATAGGACACGTCGCGCTGTGTGCGTCGATCCGGGTAGGTACCTGGCAGGCGCAGCTTCGTTGCCCATTTGTGGTTCGCCACGCCGGCCGGCAGTTCCTCGCCCAGCCGCATGATCAGCGGTGCCGCTGAAATCAGCAGCACCACTCCAAAAACAATGAAAAGCACCGACGCATTCAGCAGGGTGGACAGCAGGGCGCCGCAAATGGCGCCCGTGGTGGTTGCGACCTCCAGGAACATGCCGACCCGGAGGTTGGTCATACGGTCCCTCACATAGGCGGCCGCCGCACCCGAGGAGGTTGCGATCACCGACACGATGGAGGCGCCAATCGCCGCGGTGAAGGTCACGTGGAAGACCAGGGTCAGGATCGGCACGATGAACACACCACCGCCCAGGCCGACCAGCGCACCTACGAAGCCAGCGAAGACCGAGCTGAGGAGGACCGAAATGAAGAACGTCATGGTGTCGTCCTGCACCACAGCCGGCTCCGGCCGGCCGAGCCAGGCGCCGATACCGAAAATGCTGAACAGCAGAATGGCCAGCACGAGGGCGGTGATCATCACATAGGTGCGGTCTTCCTCGATCGCGAAGGCAGCGATCGAGACCGCGACCCGGATCACCGGCGTGGCGAGCAGAATGAGCAGCCCGAGCACGACGATCGCCAATGGGCCGCCGCGCAGCAATCCGGTCGCGACCGCCGGCAGCGTGTCCGGAAAGGTCGGGTGGGGCAGCAGGCCTGCGAAGCGGAGCGCGTAGAAATAGCTGATCCCCCCCAGGATCACCGCCACGCTGAGCAGAACCCCCCCGCGCAACACGCCGCTGATAATGAGTTCGGTCTTTCGGATGACGCTGTCGTCCGGACGGAAAGCGACGGCTCCCCGGTCAACGGTCTGATCCGCCATAGCGCTTTGGTCCCATTGGTCCTGTCTGAAGTCGGCGCCTTCTCCCAACCCGCTCATCGCCTGGTCCAGGCTGATCGCGGAGACAAGGTCGGTGGCCGGTCCACCTGGACGAATAGAGCTTTCCACTTCAATGCCTCGATGATTCAGCACCCCACGCTCGTCCGTTCAATCTCGACCCCGACGCTGGCAACATCGTCATAGATGTCGAGTTTCTCGACCCGCGCGCGCAGACTGTGGACACGCACGTCCACGAGGCAGACTCCGGCGATGCGCTCGGCCAGGGTCTCCACGAGATTCACGTGTCCTTCCTGGATAATCCCGCGAACTTCCTGGATGATCCGGTCATAGCAAACCACCCGGTGCAGATCGTCGTCGATCGGCTCCGCCTCCTCGTAGACAAAGAGGGTGAGGTTGATCCGGACCCGCTGAGGTGCGTTGCGCTCATGGGGATAGGCGCCGATACGTGCGGGAAGAACAAAGTCGCGTATCAGGACCTGGCGAAGACCCCGGGGCGCGATCAGTGGCGATGACGGTCGCACACGTGGGTAAAGCTCGGTGTTGCTCATGGTCATGTCCAAAACCGTCGCGCCTCACATCCTTGGGTCATGTATCGCCACGGGTCCGCCTGACCGCTGGAAGAACGCCGAGACGGGTGGGGGCACATCCCCGCTCCATTCCTGGTCTGACGATCGCATCTCGGATCAGGATAGCCCCGTGATTTGTCCGTCGGGACTGACCGCGACATCCACCGCCGAGGGCACGCGCGGCAGACCGGGCATCGTCATGATATCCCCGCAGATGGCAACGACAAATCCGGCGCCCGCCGACAGCCGCACCTCCCGGACAGGCAAGGTAAAGCCGCTGGGGGCGCCGCGGAGATCGGGATCGGCCGAGAAGCTGTACTGGGTCTTGGCCATGCACACCGGCAGATGCCCGAATCCCATGTCCTCGAATTCCTTGAGGCGCGCGCGCACTGCCTTCGGGAGCTCAATCCCGCTTGCGCGGTAGATCTTGGTGGCGATGGTCTCGATCTTCGCCGCCAGCGGAAGTTCATCGGGATAGAGCAGGCGGAAATCCGCCGCCCCCGATTCGACCACACCAACCACCGCGCGGGCGAGATCCTCGGCCCCGGCGCTGCCTTTTCCCCAATGCTCGCAGACGACCGCCTGAATGCCGAGGGCCTTGCAACCGTCGATGATCGCGGCGAGTTCCGCCGCGCTGTCGCCGCTGAACCGATTGATGCCGACAACGGCGGGCACCCCGAATCGGGCCAGGTTTTCCAGGTGGCGCCGCAGGTTGGCGAGCCCCTTCGTCACCGCGCCCGGATTGGCCGCGCCGAGCTCGGATTTGCTGACGCCGCCATGCATCTTGAGCGCGCGCACGGTGGCCACCACCACGGCCGCATCCGGGCGCAGACCAGTCTTGCGGCACTTGATGTCGAAGAATTTCTCGGCCCCGAGATCGGCGCCGAAGCCGGCCTCGGTCACGACATAATCGGCCAGCTTGAGGGCCAGGGTGGTTGCCATCGCCGAGTTGCAGCCATGGGCGATGTTCGCGAACGGCCCGCCATGCACGAATGCCGGGTTGTTCTCGATGGTCTGGACCAAGTTGGGTTTAAGCGCATCCCTGAGCAGGGCAACCATCGCCCCCGCGGCCTTGATATCCCGCGCCAGCACCGGCTTGCGATCCCGCGTGACGCCCACGATGATATCGTTCAGGCGGCGTTCCAGATCCTCGAACGAGGTGGCGAGACAGAAGATCGCCATCACCTCGCTTGCCACCGTGATGTCGAATCCGTCCTCGCGCGGGAATCCATTAGCCGTACCGCCGAGCGAGGAGACAATCTGACGCAGGGCGCGGTCGTTCATGTCGAGGCAGCGGCGCCAGGTGATCCGACGCTGATCGATCCCGAGCGTGTTGCCCCAGTAGATGTGGTTGTCGATCATCGCGGCGAGCAGATTGTTCGCCGCGGAGATGGCATGAAAATCGCCGGTAAAATGCAGGTTGATGTCGTCCATCGGCACCACCTGCGACCGGCCTCCGCCGGCGGCACCGCCCTTCATGCCGAAGCAGGGGCCGAGGCTTGGCTCACGGAGACAGATCGCGGCCTTCTTGCCGATCCGGTTGAGCGCGTCGCCGAGTCCGACGGTCGTCGTGGTCTTGCCCTCACCGGCCGGGGTCGGAGAGATGGCCGTCACCAGGATCAGCTTGCCGTTGGCGCGCTCCGTCATGGCGCGGCGGACGAAATCCAGCCCGATCTTCGCCTTGTAGTGGCCATAGGGTTCGACCACGCTCGCCGGAATGCCGAGCCGCCCGGTCGCGATCTCGCCGATGGGCTTGAGGTGCGCCGCGCTGGCAATCTCCCAGTCGCTCTGCATCGCTACCGGCGGAGAATGACCCTGGCTCATCGTACGGCTCCCTCGGTGATGGATGGCTGTCGCGCAGCCGCTGCGTGTCGCGCTCCGTTCCCGCGTTCCGCGGCGACGACGGTGTTCTCAAGCAGCATCGTGACCGTCATCGGGCCAACGCCGCCGGGCACGGGCGTGATGTAGGAGGCCTTTCTCCGCACACCCTCGAAATCAACATCGCCGACGAAATGCCCGTCGCTGCTGCGGTTGATGCCCACATCGATGACGACCGCGCCTGGGCGAACCATCTCCGGGGTCACGAGATTCGGGCGTCCGGCGGCGACTACCAGGATATCCGCAAGTGCGGTGTACTCGCGCAGGTCCCGGGTCTTGATGTGACAGACGGTGACCGTTGCCTCGCGCTCCAGGAACATCAGGGCCATCGGCTTGCCGACGATGTTGCTTGCTCCGACGACGGTCGCGTTGCGGCCGGTGACCGGGATATTCTCGTAGTCGAGCAGCTTCATGACCCCGTAGGGCGTGCAGGGCGGGAAGACGGTATCGCCGATGACAAGGCCGCCGACGTTATACAGATTGAACCCGTCCACGTCCTTTTCCGCGGCAATCGCCTCCAGGATCGGGCGGACCTGAATATGCCGCGGAAGCGGGAGCTGCACGAGAATACCGTGGATCGCGCGATCGGCGTTCAGTGCATGGATACGATCGAGGATTTCGGATTGCGTCACCGTCTCGGGGGAGCCGACCACCTGTGTACGAATCCCGACATCGGAGCAGGCACGTAGCTTGTTACGGACGTAAAGCTTGGACGCCGGAGTGTCGCCGACCAGGATCACGGCCAGCCCCGGCGTGATCCCTCGCCCCGCGAGGGCCCCGACACGGGTGCGGATTGCCTCGCGAAGCTCGCGCGCAACCCCCAGTCCATCGATGATTTTTGCGTTCAAGGCCGTGTATCCTTGGCGGTGTGCGCGCATAGCGGCCGCGCGAGTCCTCTCGCCGGAATCGTCCGGCTGGAAATCGCAGGTGCCTCGCGCGGATCAATGGAGTCCATGCGGGTCGACGACGGAGCAGGTCCGGCATACGCGATGCTTCCGGTGATCGGGAGCCATGAGCGCCAGGGCGTTCCATGATCGGGGACACTGCCCAGAAGCGCGGTGGCCAGACTGAATGCGGCCCCGTCTCGTTGGGAAAACCTGTCCCGTCGTTTCCATTCCCTCTGGCCTCATCCTTGTTGCCGGACCGCCACGTCGCGCTCGAACACGCGCCCTGGGACCGGATGTCTGAGTATAATCAGGAAGCCCCGGCTCGTGCTCATACTTCTTTTCTATCAGCCGATAATACATCACCATGATGGCGCGTCCTTGCATGGCAGCCCGCGTCTGCAAGCGGCGCGGGTGCGCTACGTCGACGCGGAACAAGGGAACACGGAACCAGCATCCTCGGCCGCGGCCGCGGCCGCTTCCCGGCCCGGAGCGACCTCCGGCGCGCCGTGGCCCCGCCGGATTCCGTGTCGGGAACAGGTCCCGCCGGCGATCAGGATCCGCGCTGGACCCAGCCATCCTGCTTCAGCACTTCGCCGGCAAGATAGAGACTCCCGCAGATCAGCACCCGTCCGGGCGTCGCCTCCGCAGGCAGCTGCCGTAGGGCGTCCGCCACGCGCGGCCCCACAAGCGCGACGCCCCGGGACGCGGCGACAATGGCTTCCACCGGCAGCGCCAGGTGCTGCTCCGGCTCGGCCACCGCCCAGACGCCGGCGACCAACGGCAGCAGCGGGCGGAGGAACTCGTCCGCATCCTTTGCCTGTTTCATTCCCACCACGAGATGCACCGGCCGGTCGGACCAGGAGGCGAGCTGCGCCGCCAACGCCGCTCCGGCACCCGGGTTGTGCCCGCCATCGAGCCACAACTCCCAGCCCGGCGGCAGCAGCGCGGCGAGCCTTCCGGTCAGGAGTTGCAGTCGTGCCGGCCATTCCGCGCGGGCGAGGCCGGCGGCAAGGGCCGCATCCGGTACACCGATTCCGGCGGCACGCATCGCCGTCAGCGCGATGCCGGCATTGTCCCATTGATGCGTACCCGGCAGCGAGAGCGGAGGAAGGCGGAGCGTGCCCGCGGCATCACGGTAGAATCCCTCGCCGGTGTCCCAGTCCCGGCCGCGCAGCAACACTGGCGCTCGCTGCGCGGCAGCCTGTGCGCAGAGGACCGCGCGCACCGCCTCCGGCTGCGCGCCGATGGCTGCCGGCACGCCCGGTTTGATGATTCCGGCCTTCTCCGCCGCGATCGCCTCCAGCGTGTCACCGAGCAGGTCCCGGTGATCGAGCGAAATGGAGGTGATCGCGCTCGCAGCGGGGCGGGAGATGACGTTGGTGGCATCGCCGCGCCCCCCGAGACCCACCTCCAGCACGCAGAGTTCGGCCGGGGTGCGGGCGAACAACATCAGGGCGACGGCGGTCGTGACCTCGAACACGGTGATCGGCGCGCCGGCATTGACCTGTTCGACTTCCTCCAGGCCGGCCGCCAGCACCGGATCGGAGACCAGCGCACCCGCCAGGCGGATGCGCTCGTTGAAGCGGATCAGATGCGGCGAGGTATACACGTGGACGCGCAGCCCGGCGGCTTCGCCCATGCCCCGGAGAAAAGCGCAGGTGCTGCCCTTGCCGTTGGTGCCGGCGACATGGATCACCGGCGGCAGGCGACGTTCGGGATGATCGAGCTTCGCCAGCAGGCCGATCAGCCGGTCCAGGCTCAGATCGATCAGCCGCGGATGAAGGCCGTGCAGGCGGGCAAGCAACCTTTCAATCCGGCGGCTCATGTGAGCGGTCCCTCCGTTCCTGCCGATGCGTCAGGCCGCCTACGCCTCTTCCTGCATCGAGATTTCCTCCAGGACCCGGCCGCGGGTCTCGATACCGAGGAAAAGGACGAGAGCGGCGGAGATCACGAAGCTCGCCGCGCCGAACGAGAACACCGCACCCCGACCGATGGTGCTGATGAGGAAGCCGACGGCGATCGGCCCGAGAATGGCACCCACACGGCCGAAGGCCGAGGCAACGCCCGATCCCGTGGAGCGGGCCCGCGTCGGGTAGAGTTCCGGCGTGTACGCATACAGACAACACCACATACCGAACATGAAGAACTGCATGAAGAACCCGGCCGCGAACAGGAAACCCAGGCTGATCGAGTGGCCATAGACGTAGGCAAGCAGCGCGCTCATCACGAGAAATAGCGCAGTCGTGAGTTTTCGTCCCAGGCGCTCCAGGAGCAAGCCGGCCGCGAAGAACCCCGGAATGCCGCCCACCGAGATCATGCTCACGAAGCCGATCGACTTGATGATAGAGAAGCCATGCTGGTTCAGAATCACGGCAAGCCAGGAGGTGAGCCCAAAATATCCAAGCAGCGCGAAGAACCAGAGGCCCGCGAGCATGACCGTGCTGCGTAGATAGGCGCGCGTGAAAAGGATGCGAAAGGGATTCGTCAGCGACTGCGATGTCTCCGGGACATACTGTTTGGGAGCAGGGAGCGGCCGGCCCCATTTCGCCGCAACTTCTCGTTCCATATTCGTAAGGACCGCGTCGGCTTCCGCGAATCGCTTCTGATCGACCAGCCAGCGGGGGGATTCGAAGATGATCTGCCGTGCCCAGAAGATCACGAGCGAGAGGATTCCGACCGCCACGAACACGCCCCGCCAGCCGAGAATCGGCAGGACCGTGTAGGCGAGCAGGCCGGATATGACGAACCCGACGGCCCAGAACCCTTCCATGAACGATATGTAGAATCCGCGCTTATCGGCCGGGATGATCTCCGACAGGATTGACTGCGCCACCGGCGCCTCCCCGCCCACGCCGATACCGATGATCAGGCGGAACAGCATCAGAGTCACCAGACCGGTGGCGCCGGCGGCCAGGAAGCTCCCGATGCCCCAGATCAGCATGGTAAGCTGGAAGGCGAGGCGGCGGCCGAAGCGGTCCGATATGTATCCGGCGATCAGATTACCGATCAGCTGACCAAGGAAGGTCATGGAGGCGAGCAGGCCGATCTGTACTTTCGTCAGATGGAAATACGCCGCGAGCGGCCCGATCAGAAACACCAGCAGGGCGACGTTCACCTGGTCGGCGAGCCATGCCGTCGCCACGGCAGCGAAGACGCGGCGCTGGTAGGAGGTCATCGGCAGACGCTCCAGCCGCCCGGGAACATTGACCGATTCCGCATCAAGCAACGCGGAGGACACGCTCATTCTCATTCTCCCGGACCAACCAATCCACCCGTTCCCCAAGCTTTTCGCGTCGGGGTCGTGGAAGCCTATGGCGCAGGAATCCGAAAACTCAAAATAGGCATGGCGTTTCATACTATAGTCCAGGCAAATAGTCGCTTCGGTCTGGCCCCGGGCCGTTCACGCATTCACCCCCAGCTCAGTACTCCACCCAGTGATTGCCAGCTACGCGCCAGGACCAGAACACCGACGGCCAACAGCACCACCGCGACCAACCTGGTCACCCACAGGAGTGGTGCGGCATGCGCAATGCGGGCACCCAGCGCGGTGCCGATCGCCACTCCGGCGCCGAGCACAAGGCCCAGGCGTGGATCGAACTGGCTCGCGAGAAGATTCCCAACTGTCGCCATCAGCGCGATCGGGATCTGGATCGCCTGACCGAGGCCGACAGCGGCGCGCACCGGCATGCGCAGCCACAGCAGCAGCGGCACGAGCAGAAGCGGCCCGCCGGTGCCGATCATGGCGGAGACGGTCCCGACACCGGCGCCGACTAGGACGAGGCTCCAGGGGCGAAGCATATGACGGCCCTCCGCCGCCCTCTTCTGGCGTCGCAACGCACGAATCCCGGTGGCGATCACCACAATCGCGATCAGGGGCAGGAGCAGCTTGCCGTCGAGACGCGAGGCAAGCACGGCCCCAGCGAGTGCCCCAGGTATGGCTCCACTTCCAAGCCAGACAGTGGAACCCCAGTCGATCGATCCACTTCGCCAGTACAGCGCGACCCCGACAATACCGCTGAAGACGAAACTGAACATCGCCGCCGCGAGAGCCACGTGCACCGAGATTCCGGCAAACGTCAGAACAGGAACGAGCACGACCCCGCCAATGCCGACGCAGCCGATCAACGTCCCGGAAACCAGCGCCAGCAAGGCGATGCCGATCACGCTTGGCATTGAGTCGTTCCTTACGCTGGAGGAAAGCCTCTGGAACCCTTCCGGGATGCCGGCGGCCACCTGTCTTCGGCGGATGCCGGGGGGCGAAGTCACGCGACCTTCGCCACCGACCCCCTCGTCACATCAGGAATGGCCCGGGCGGCGATTCGATGCGGCGCGCGCCCAATCATGGCTGCTGGCCCCGGAGCGGTTCGATATGGGCGCGACCTCCTGTTGCCGTGCGATTGCGGCGGGTGACGGGCCACCCTCCCCGATTTTCACCCCGCGCGCCCATAGTACAGCGTGACGGTATGCGTTGCCTCGGCGAAGAACAGCCAGCGTTCGAGATAGATCCCCCCGACCGCGCTGACCGCCGCCGCCGGCAGCGCCACCAGTGCCAGCGCGCCGCCGCCGATTGCGCCCGCCAGCAGCAGCGTCGCCGGCGCGACGAACCCGAGTCCGAGCGCGATCTTCCGCAGCCGTGCCACGTGCCGCCGGCCGATCACGAAGCCCATTTCGCGCAGCAGGTAGTTCTCCTCGGTATGCGGCACCTCCAGGCTGCGCACCTTGCCGAGGAAGCCAAGCCCGGTCGCGCTCTCGATCGTCGCGGCCGGCGGCGCGCGATCGATCGAGCGCCAGTAGCCGAGCTTGCCGGCCACCGCCGCCACCCCCGCCACGACCGCGATTCCGGCGGCGATCCGCGCCGCGCCCGACGAGAAGAACACCGCGAAGCCGGCGAGGCAGGCGGCGCCGCTGAACAGCGACAGCATCAGGTAGTTCGGCAGCACGGCGTGGTGGTACCACTGCCGGATCGGCTTCAGCGAGGCGTAGATCATCGCCTGCGACGCCACGGTGGCCAGTCCGCAGGCGGCCGCGAGCACCCCGAGCGCGACAGTGACGCCCGCCCCCGCCCCCGCCAGCGCCCAGGCCAACGGAAAGCCGAGCGTGGGGAGGAAGGTCACGATCGCCATCACCCCCTCCCGCGACAGCCACGACGTGCGCCATTGCGAGATCGCCCGCCAGGCGCGC